>JAOZGJ010000062.1 GCA_027491785.1 Thermoproteota archaeon
AATATCTGAAATCGGTTAATAGGGGCTATATAATAATAGATGGGGAGATAAAGTGCTTTGGAGATCCGTACGCCATATTGAAGGACGTAGAGAGATTTGGTTTCAATAATTGCGTCAATTGCATCAGCGTGGTGAGGTAAGATGGATCTAGAGGAATTGAGGGAGAGAGCTAGAAGGGCCCTGGACAAGCCAGCTAGGTACGGTCCGGATCTCGACATCTCAAGCTTCCCACCTCCACCCAAACCCAAATCCCCACAGGATATCTTGAAAAGGAGCTCTCACTTGCTAGCAAGCGTTGGAATAGATCCTACGGGGAGAAAGGGATCTGGAGCATACATCCAAGTGGACGAGGAGCCGGTGGAGCTCAAGACCAATGTGGAAGGGGTGAGGGTTCTCACACTTAGTGGAGCTATAAGGGAAGGTCTCGTGGAGGATTACTTCTGGAAGGCCATACCAGTCGATGGGGATAAGTACACGGCCGCTGCCGAGCTATTTGGAAATCATGAGGGGTATGTGATAATTGCTGAGAGGGGAGCCAAAATAAAGAGGCCCATCTACACATGCCTCCTGATGTCAACCCCAGGAAGCATACAGGCACCTCACAACATAATAATAGTGGAAGAGGGGGCTGAGCTACACGCAATAACTGGATGCCTTACTATGATGGAGGCTCCTGGGCTTCACGCTGGCGTTTCAGAGTACTACGTTAAGAAGGGAGGGAAGCTCACGTACACGATGATACATGAGTGGAGCGAGCGCACCCATGTCAGGCCTAGGACAAGCGTTATCGTGGAGGAAGGAGGGCAATATGCCAGTTACTACATCAATTTGACGCCGACAGCCAGCCTTCAGACGGATCCCAAGGTCTATCTCATGGGAGAAGGAGCGAAGGCTTACCTATCCTCTGTTATAGTATCGAAGGGCAATTCCCTCATGGACATAGGGGGGACGGTATATCTGAAGGCCAGAAACACGTCCGCTGAGATAGTATCCAAGTCAGTTACGAAGGACAGGGCTGAGGTAATAACTAGGTCCCTCATATCGGCTGAAGCTCCCGGCTCCAAGGGACATATAGAGTGCGACGGTCTACTCCTCTCCGAATCTTCCAGAATATTGACCCTGCCTTCCCTCGATGCTAGAGTGGATGATGTACAACTTTCTCATGAAGCAGCTGTTGGCAGGCTCAATGAGGATCAAATATACTACCTGATGACCAAGGGCTTCTCTGAGAAGGAAGCGGTGGACATGCTCATCAAGGGTTTCATGGAGATTAAACTAGAAGGATTACCTAAACCTCTAGTTAGGCAGATAGAGGCATCAATAGAAATGGCAGCTGCAGGGCTATAGCTAACAGCAATGCGATCCTATTTCTATTTAGTTTAGAAAATTAGGTTAGAGTAAAGATAAATAGTAGGGACTATCTACCTCCATTTAATTGAGAGGAAGCCAAATGCTATTTTCCGTTATCACTTGAGTTACCTCTCCCTTCATATACGGGTCCTCGGAGTATGTAGATTCCAGTATTATCTTACTTGTTTCAACTAAATAGCATGCCGAAAGGAGACTAAATTTAAAAATACAGTGGGAGTTCATAACCTAAGGGAATTACTGTGGCAAGCCTATTGCACAGGGAAATTTTGCTTCTTGCGGGAGGAGTTCTCCTAGCAGCCCTGATTCTATTCTCAATCTCTTCCACTATGACCTTATCTCTACCCAATAAGGCAAAAGCAATTGTGATATTCAGGATGGATGATCCCCAACCATCATGGCAGTTCGATAAGCTGAAGAGGGCTGTAAACCTCTTCATTGAGGAGAAGGTTCCCGTGACTTTGGGAGTGATTCCAAAGTTAATGAACAGGTCTACTGTCCTAGAGAATGAACCCTTTCTATCTTACATTAGAGAGCTGATATACCTGCATGGCGACCTCATAGAGATAGCACAGCACGGTTTAACTCACCTTCCTCTATCGAAAGTGGGAGGGGCAAGCGAGTTCGCTGGCCTTCCCCTTAACAAGCAGGAGAAGATGATGAAGGAGGGGAAGGAAATTCTCAGCTCTATGGATCCTAGAGTTAAGATAAGGAGCTTCATACCTCCCTTCGATACCTTCGATAACAACACGTTAGAAGCTGCGAGAGATCTTGGATTCATTGTATTTTCAGCCATGTATGAT
>JAOZGJ010000103.1 GCA_027491785.1 Thermoproteota archaeon
CACCTATGGAGAGGATGTAGTTGGAAAGTCCATAATCTCTAACCGTCAGTACCGTAGCTAGTATGAGCCAGATCGCGGCTCCTAGAACTACAGCAGCTAGATTTCCGGCTGTGACAAGCAATAGCCCCTCCTGGTTTAGGGCAGCATGTAAAAGCTTCCTAGGAGAGTACCTCATTTAATGCACCGCCTTTTTCCTCTAACTTCTCCAAATGATATTAAAAAGAAAAAGATGAGATGGGATGGGGTGAAATGAGATGACATACCTGACAGAGCGGATTAAAGTAGATTTAAAGTGCAAAGTAGCTTCTTTGATCGGTTTAAGGGAATTAGCTGCGAAAGAAGAGAATTAGTCGCTACGCTCACGAAATTAAATTCCAGATACGTTAATATATTTATCTCAGCATCTTGTTAGATGCTGATCGGAAAACTGAAGGGGATTCTGAGGAAATCAAGCTGGGTTAAGCCCTTCATGATAATAGCACATGGCGATGTCGATGGGGTTATTAGCGCAGTAATAGCCGCTAGATCCCTCCTTAGAGAAATCAATGGCGATGGCATCGGATACTACTTTTCGGGACCTAGATCAATAGATGGCCTACTCTCTAGGATTCCCGGTGGGGGAGAGAAGCTGATAATAGTTGATATAGCTATAAACCCAGATAAGCTGGATAAAATAAAGGAGCAAGTCAAGAGACTTAGTGAATCTGGATGGGAGATAGTTTGGATAGATCACCATGAGTGGCCATTGGGGGCAATAGATGAACTCTCCTCATATGCAGATGTTAGGATCAGGCGGGCACCTAGCGCTGCTAGGGTAGTGCTCGAGGAGCTTGGTGGTGGTGATTACGGGAGGGAGCTGGCAGCAATAGCTGACGATGCCGATACAGCTAGATACTCAGATAGAAGGGCCAAAATGTATAATTCACTCACTAGAGACAAGAAGAAGAGAGATTATTTACTGAAAGCTCTTCTAAGGGGAGAACTTGAGGATGATCGTGTAGTCAAGTGGGCTAATAGAAAAATCAGGAAGCAAGAGAATATTGTAAGGAAAGAGGTTGAAAGGAGCATTATAGAGAAAACTAATAAGGGAAAAAGCTTCGCCATAATAGATCTCAGACCAGGTGGGGGACCGGGATCCCTAATATCTAGAAAACTGGCTGAGGAGAAAAATGTGGGCTTCTCCCTAGTCATTTACTCGTGTAACAAGTTCTCCCTATATGCTGGGAGAGATAAGAGCGCGAATCTCAAACCTGTATGCGAGAACCATGGTGGTGGCGGTCATCCCTATGCATGCGGGGCTAGGATAGATCTTCCCTACTATAAAAGGCTAATATGTCGATTACTAGGCAGGAGATACCTTCCTAAAGAGATTAAAGATCTTATAGAGGAAGTAAAGAGAAGCCTCTAGGTCAGTTAGCGCGTTTAAGGGTAAAAGAAATTAAGAACAATACTGAGATTTCAGTATGAGGTACAGAATTGAAGGGGTAATCCCTCCCCATATAACTCCTTTCGATGAGGAAGGTAGCTTGGATCTGTATTCCCTGAGGAAACTCATATCGTTTTGGCTCGAATCCGGTGTTCACGCTTTGGCTACATGCGCAAGCAATGGAGAGGGGCCATTACTTAGTGAAGATGAGAGGAGCTCTGTTATAAAGCAGGTCGTGGATCAGGTTGGAAACCAGGTACCTGTGATAGCTGGAGTGAGTTCTCCATCGACCAGAGGCATTTTGAAACAGATAGCTGAAGCTAAGAGGCTGGATGTTGATGCAGTACTCCTCACCCCTCCCTATTACTTCAAACCAAGGCCAAGGGAGCTATTGGAGCATTATAGAACTGTCCTGAGGGAAGCTGATCTCCCGATAATCCTCTATAATGTTCCGAAGTTTGTGGGCTATAATGTACCGATAGAAATCATATCCCAGCTATCTGAGGAGTTCGATAATCTAGTAGGGGTCAAGGAATCTAGCGGCCTTCTTTGGAGGATATCCGAATTGATAAGGATGGTTAGAGACGAGATATCCATACTCGCTGGTACTGGGGACATGCTACTCCCGACCCTCGTGCTTGGGGGAAGGGGTGGGATAGTGGGAGTATCCATATTTGCTCCAGAACTTGCGGTAGAACTCTATAATTC
>JAOZGJ010000105.1 GCA_027491785.1 Thermoproteota archaeon
ATTTGCCATCTGGCTGCGTGTTCCACCCTAGATGTGTAAAAGCATTTGAACCTTGTGATAAGGAGGAACCTGAGCTTATAGAGGTAGAGAAGGGTAGATTTGTGGCATGTCACCTCTATGGGTGATCCTTAACTAATCCATTAATCATTAAAGATAAATCAGAAAGAGAAAGGAGAAAGAAGCAGGCTAGTAGCCAGTTGATCATCGATAGGATTACCCTGAGAGAAATCTCTCTAGTTCTTTCTTGAAGCTTTCTTCTAATTTATCGTATTCCCCCATTAATGATTTAATCGTATCCTTGAGAATGGCTCTTGGATCCAGTCCTTCCTTAACCCTCAAGAAAATTAGACCTTCCTCCTTAAGGGGATGAGGCACGTCGTAACCAGCGAACTCGACATCCTCTCTAGAGTTGAGTTCCTCAACGATCGGGGTGAGGAGGGTATAGGTCTCCCCCTTCACCCTCACCCTTATCTCATTGGGTGCTACATCCTCTACCTTAACCTCCATGTCATTCCACCTCTAACTGAGCTAACTTCCTTATCAAGGTATCCATCACGAGCTCAGGATCTGCTCTGAACCACCAAATACCCTCCTCATCCCTCTCCAATAATCCTTCCTCCTCAGCTACATCTAATACTTCGAATGGTGAGGCACCTGCATTGACCGCGGCGGCTATTATTACCTCCCTAGCCTTCCTCTGTCTTACCTCGTATCTCATCTCGTTAACCATGGTCCTCAACTCTGACATTAAGCCAATAACCTCATCAGGCTCCAGTTCCGTGTAAAGAAGGTCCTTTTTCCAGGATGCAGTAAGACCAGCTCCTTTAAGGGAGAGAGTTAGGAGGGTCATGGACACCCCTCCCCCATGCTCCATGAGCCACTCAGAGGGATACCTATACAATCCACCAACGGGGTTTCTAACTATCTTGAAGTTTCTATAGGTCCTCCTAACTAAGCTTTCAGTCGATTTATTCTCCTCTTTTGTCCCGAGAAGTGTTACCTTCAAACCTGATCCCGTTAGGTATCTGTAGGAATAATCATGGCCTTCTAGTCTCTTCTCTAGATATTCAAGAAAGTCTTCTAGCTCATCATCACTTATGGATAGAGTTATGCTTCTCTTATCGAGTAGATCGTTTCTTGGCATAAGCTACCATCCCTTCCTTGAAGGGGTTCCACCCATATCTGCTACTTATCTTCTTATCTAAATATACCTTACCACAATTCTCGCAGACCAAGGTGTACCCCACTCCCTTCCTTAGAGGTGCTCCACATACCGGGCAGAAGCTGAGAATGACCCCCAGCTCAGGAGGACCGTTCATAGTTACTGTAATTAATCCACTTTTTGTTGAGTTTATCTTAACCAGCAGGATATCACTGGGTCTGACTCCTAAGTTAGGAGGCCTTTTGGACATAACTGCTTGAACAGGAGGATTTAACAGGGCCTTCCTAGGTTTTATTAACGCCACTAAGTGAATGTTATATGAAGACCTATCAGCGCTTCTTACTTCACCGAGAGCTATCTCTCCGGGTCTTAAGGGCAATACAGGCCTTTTAAATGGCCTAACTGATAATTTTACATCCTTCTCATATAAGCTCCCTAAATAAAGAGAATAGAGGTTTCCATTCTCCTCTCTTATCCCCTCATTGGGAATGAACTCCTCAACAACTCCCAACTTCTCTCCCGGAACAACTATCCTTCTCTTCATGATACCACCTCAAATCTCAATATCTCAACGGGTATGTTGACCACATTCCTCCTATGATAGCGGAATATTCTCCTCAAGGGAAAGGGCCATCTCTCGACATGGGTAAGTCTTGCTCCTCTCTTGGAAGCAAACTCTGCCAGAAATTCTGCGTTACCCGCTGAATGTATGGAATAGATCACTCTAGAAACTTGGAACGCTTTACCTAAAAACCTGAGATCCATGTGCCTCTTGGCTATACCGAAGGGTGGATTTTGTAAAATGAGGTCGAAACTTCCTTGGAATTTTTCAACATCCATTACAATGAACTCAACTTTATCTTCGACTCCAAGCATTCTTGCATTCTCTTCAGCTATTTCCACTGCTTCAGGGTCTATATCTATCCCGACGGATCTTTTAGCTCCATAAAGCACAGAACCAATAGCTAAAATACCGTTTCCACATCCTAGGTCAGCGACTTCCCTCTGCTCCAAGTCTCCCATCATCCAAGCAAGATGTATGAGGGATGCTGCCAAGTCTGACGGTGTAGTATGCTGCTCCAAGCTTGGTTTAGGATTTTTTAATGCCATCAGCTGCTGCAACGTTATCTCAAGCTCCTTCTTGTCCCTGACCTTGAGCCTTGTTTTCTCCATTTAGTCTGACCACTTCCATCCTAGTCATATGAGGTATCTTCAGCTTCGCAAGCTTTATACAATACCTAGCCACATCTAGGTACTCTTCATTGACTCTCAGAAAGAGTATGGTGCTCCCTCTCCTTATCTGAGCTGCTCTTCCATCAGGTTTCCCATAGGCAAGCCTCATACCTTTCTGTAGCCTCTCTGCCTTATGAACGCCGGCCATAGCGTGTTTTCTTAATATGTGATGCGGGTAGGGGACTACTTTAAAGAAATAATAATCATCTGATGGTATTTTCTTTCTAAGCTGTGCCAATATAGTCATTCTAGCTGCTTCCAGTGAGTTGCTTCTGACCTGAAAGCTAGCATCAGCGACTAGCCTAACTTCGTAATCGAAGTCTCCGTGCACATTTCCATGATCAAATTTGTTTATTTTGCTATAGGGTAAGCTCTTGATGTATTCCTTTCTCGTGTAAGGCCTTTGTAATGCCCTATAGTTTCTAGCTGGTCTTAGAGACATATCATACCACCTTCACCAACTTCTCCCTAATCGCCTTTATAATCCCTACTAAGTATATGGCTTCGTTATCAGATACCCCACAGGGGAACGTCCTCTCCATGATCCTCCTCACCAGTGGAAGGGCCCTCGACTTCTTATGCTCCGCTAAGTCAAGAGATTCCAATATATCCTTTATATAGTTGAGTATTAGGTCCCTCACTTCCCTAGAGACGGGTCTTTCCCTAAATCTCGAGGAATCGCTAAAGGCAAGGAAGAACTCGTAAAGAAAGATAGATGTAGCATTCGCTAAGTTCAATGCGGGATATTCTCTGCTGGATGGTATCGTAGCTACTATATCGCAGCGAGCTAACTCCTCGGTGGTTAGCCCTGTAGATTCGCGTCCCATTAGTAGTCCATAAACTGCATCCCACCTAATCTCCCTAACTAGGTCCCTTATGGGAATGGCTCTCCTATCTAATGAATACTTGCTGACCCTAGCTGTAGTTCCTATGATCAGATCTATATCCTTTCTTGCCTCATCCAAAGTAGTCAGTATTTCTGCATTCTCCACAATATCCCTCGCATGCATAGCCGCTGCCAATGCTCTATCGAAGGATTCGAACATCGGCCTGATTATCCTAAGTTTCTTGAAACCGAAATTCTTCATTGCTCTAGCGATCATACCGACATTATCTGCCTTCTCAGGTTCCATTAGGATTAGTATGAGGTCTGGCATCCAATTAAATCTCAGATAAAGATAAAAAAGATCACTTACACTTTGACGGAAAAAGGGACCTCATAATGCTAGAGGTATTTAGGGAGAGCATCTCAAGTCTAATGAACAGAATTGCCGAGAAGGCCGTTATTCTAGGTATAAGTGCCAATATAGTTACTATGCTAGGGCTTATCACTTCTTCAATCGCTTTCTATGTATTATATATGAAGAACAGCGTTCTAGGTGGCCTTCTCATCTTGGTAGCTGGGTTCTTCGACATACTGGATGGAGCCGTAGCCCGTAAGATGAATAAGGCAGGTATAGTTGGATCTTTCTTAGATTCGGTAGTGGATAGAGTGGAGGATGGACTTATTCTATTTGGAATGGGGATTTATTCAGGAGATCTACTGATGGGGGCTTTAGCCATACATGCATCCATGTTAGTGAGCTATATCAGAGCGAAGGCCGAGTCTCTAGGTATTAAGGGAACTCAATATAGCTTGATAGGTAGGGCGGAGAGAATAATATTGGCAGCTCTATTCTGCTTAGCTGGATATGTAGAAGCCGGATTGGTGATCATAGCTATTTTAAGCTATCTAACTGCGGCTGAGAGATCAGCCATCTTCTTCAAAAATAGTGCAAAAGCTAAAGAGGAGAAAAATGAGTAGTAGCTGCTCATAGGGTATCCATGTATTCCTCTGCCTTGGGTATTTCCTCTTTCATGCCCTTCCTTCTCCTTATTTCCATTATGACCTGTTCCATGAGGCTCTTAGGCAGGGGTTCCCAATGAGAGAACTTAGTTTGCCAGAAGGCTCTACCGCTGGTAACGCTTCTCATTTCATTACTGAAGCCTCCTAGGGTCTCTCTTACAGGTATATATCCTTTGACTATACTTATCCTTCCCCTCTCTTCCACGCCCAACACCTTTCCTCTCTTCTGAGATATCAGGGAGATTACCGATCCTATGAGCTCTGGCGGTGTGGATACTTGTATCTCATAGATGGGCTCGAGGAGCACGGGATCTGCGCTCAGCATGGCACCAAATATTGATCTCCTTATAGCGGGAGTTAACTGAGCTGGCCCCCTATGGGCGGGATCTTCGTGTATCATGGCGTTAACGAGTCTTATAGCGACTCCCATAACGGGTTCACCAGCGAGAGGCCCCTCTCTCATGACCCACATGAATCCCTGCTTGAGGATCTCCCTGACTTCGTCCAATCTCTGCACTCCAACAGTCCTGTTTATGAAGAGGTTGTAGTTCTCCTCATCTATCTTCCAAACATTTCTAGCATCGTCTGTCTCCATTCCTCCCTCTTCTCTAAGTATCTTAGCGATGCTCCTGCTGTCCATTCTCTCATTAATTCTCCTTTCCCTGATCAGCTCTATGACACTTTCATTAAGGGGCGATGCCGTGACCCATAATCTGTTTAGCTTATTTGGAGATTTAGCTAACACCACATCACTAGATCCTTTGATGCTCTCTCTATAAACAACTGTAGGCTCACTGACATCGAACTCAAGTCCCGCTTTCCTCACTTCGTAGAGCGAGATCTCAAGGTGAAGCTCTCCGGTTCCCTTCAGGAGGATTTCACCTGTTTCTTGATTATGTAGCATCACGAGATTTGGATCCTGAAGTGTCAGCTTCCTCAGGGTATCTATGAGCTTAGGAAGATCCTGTGGATTCTTTGCCTCTACTGCTACAGTAACAACAGGTTCCGTTACATATCTTATGGCCTCAAATCCCTGTAGAACCCTGTCCTTTATTTCAGAAGCTATGACTGTCTCTCCAGAACTCGCCGATGTCAATCCGAGGATGGCTGCTATATTTCCTGCAGGTATTTCTTCCATTCTCATCCTATAAGGGCCCATGTATATGCTGGTCTGCTGTATCTTCTGCTTTTTCTTTGCATTCAGCAAATAAACCTCTTCTCCCTCTCTAAGGGTACCGCTGAAGACTCTTCCAGTTACAACTACTCCTGCGTGAGGATCTATTTTAACGGCATTAACTCCCACTATTAGGGGACCATTCGGATCACAAGATGAGAGAGCCCTTATGATCTCCTCATCGTGCTTGTCCTTCCAGAGCCTATCGACTCTGTAGGGCTGAGCCTCTATGGGGCTTGGAACATGAAGAGTAACCATATCCAGTAAAGCTTCATGAACTGGGAGCTGTTTCCTCAGTATAACGCCATCAGGATCTTCCGCATAAGAGCTTATTATATCGGAGAACCTGATTCCCTTCTGCATCGCTATTGAATTTGTGAGTCCCCACCCATGAAGGGCTGATCCAAATGCGACACTATCGTTATCCCATCTAACCTTCCACTTATCCTTAAACTCCGGTTCGGCATAGGCATCTATCAAGTTATTGAACTCCCTTATTATCCTGAGGATCTTTTGTTGTACTTCCTGAGGGCTTAGCTTAAGCTCTTTGATCAGTCTATCGACCTTATTTATGAAGAGAAGGGGCCTCACCCTCTCCTCCAAAGCTTGCCTAGTTACAGTCTCCGTTTGAACCATGACCTCCTCTACGGAATCTACTACTACTATAGCCCCATCTATTACCCTTAGAGATCTGGTTACGTGGCCAGTAAAGTCTATATGACCAGGGGTATCCACTAAATTTATCGCATATTCTCTTCCATCCTTCTGATAGTAAAGGGATATGTTAGCTGCCTTTATCGTAATACCTCGAGCTTGCTCTATCTCATGATAGTCAAGAGCTCGCATCTCACCAGCCATTTTATCGCTTATCATGCCGGCAGCAGATAGTAGATTATCTGAGAGAGTAGTCTTGCCGTGATCGACATGAGCAATAATGCCTATGTTCTTTATGTTCCTAGGATCTTTCATAAGCTCCTGTAGATGCTCTATAACCTTCTTATACTTCTGCAAATTCTATCACCTACCGTCATGGGTTCCTTCTCACTGGAGTTAAAAAGATTAAGGACCGGTCCCAACTAGGCAACTTCATGCCAATTTGTATTCCTGCTATGCCTAGGGGACTCGGAAGGTTAGGTGTATTTTAATCTTTAAAGCAATTTATATCGGCTTAAGAGATCTCTTTATGTGACTGCCTCAACAGCCCCTCCTATGTAAGATAAAGCAATCAGCTCTTACATTCGCACAATACCCAATGAATTAATCCAAGAAGAGGAAGCATAAATCACATTGGGAGACTCTCAAATACCAAAGTTGAAATAGGAAAAGATTGATTAGTCCTTAACTCAGGCCTTTTTATGAATTTATCTTCTTTATTTTTCTATATTTTCTATTTTATTTTTATTAATTATACCGATTTAGGGGGAGAATCATTTGCAGTATTCAACAGAGTTTGAGTACATGCCCTGAGCCTTTTTAAGGGAGATAAGGGCTCCAAGATGGGAGATGATAGAAATTGTCCACCAGTCCTAGTCACTACTACAGGCTTTTGGGCCTCCACCGTAATCCATTTCTTAGATCATCCATAATAGAACTAGAGGATCCCAGCGCCATATTCAGTAAGCAATGGGTGGATGATATACTAGACTCCCTCGCCGCTGAAGCAATGTCCGGTGTCGCATCTGCGTTCGTCGCATTAACCGGGCCTCCTGGATCAGGCAGAAGCTTAAGACTACATCTCCTAAATTATTCCTACACAAAGGCTGATTTAGAGGCTATATATCAGGAGGTATCTGTAGTAGAGGGACCTGATGTCGTGGATGACCTGTTAATCTCGTCCTATGAGAGATCTAGGAGTGTAGCTAAGGCATTGAAGAAGGTCTTACTCGGGATGCCTGAAGGCCTGACGGATGAGGAGCTTATTCAATTGAAATCATCCCCTGCGGATGCGGGTAAAATGATAGTCAGGGCATTAGACTCCATAGCCCCTTCCGCTCTTTTAATCGATGATGTCCATAACATGATGTACGCTGATGAGAGGTGGTCCTTCTTCTTCTTCGAAATGATCAGGGAAGTCGTATCATTAATGCCTGAGGGTATATTAGTCGTCATGGCAATGAGCGATGAGTCATATGAGGAGCTAGATAAGAAGTTTCCCGCTTTGACTTCAAGGGTACATGAGAGAATATCATTACCTCCTCTAACCGATGAGGAAGCCGTGAGCTTAGTATCGAAGAGGCTAAGTAGGTTCAGGTCGAGAGAGCCTGAATCTCCTCTGGATCCCCTCACCGAAGAGGTAGTGATATCTGCTAATAGGGTAGCCGAGGGAAACCCATCGAAGCTCCTAGATCTATTATCTAAGAGCTTAGATGTGGCAGTTATACTAGGTAGGAATAAGGTCGACATGTACGTCTTCGATAAGGTGCTAGACGCCGATAAAGAAGTAATGGATTATGTGAAGAGAGCTCCCCAAAAGATGAGGAGAGAGCTCGAGTTAATATTGAAATCCTTCAATGGAGGTCCTGTAGATCTAGAGAAGATCGCAATAGAGGCAGAAATACCTATTTCTCTGGCCTATTCTCGACTAGAGGCTTTGGTAGTGACAGGCTTGCTGGAAAAGGATAAGAGTGGTAGATATTTCGTGCCTAAAGAATACCTGAGAGTCTCTTCTATCACAGAGAAAAAGGAAGAAGAGAAAATAGAGAAGCCTAAGGAGAGAAAGACCAGAAAGAGAATTTCTAAAAGCGTTTTAAAGCTAAAAAGGATTAGAAAAGGGTTATGGGGTCTATGAAGTAGGAGCTATTGAGCAGCTTTCATGTAACGATTTTTTAACTTAAGGCTGACGTCTCTTTAGGGTGATTTATTGAATCCAAGTGAGATAATAGCTCGTGCTAAGAACGAGGGTAGGAAGCTATTGTTGGAGCATGAGGCTAAATCCTTGATTTCTTACTATGGTATCCCTACTACGAAGGTGAGGGTTGCTGAAAACGAAAATGATGCCGTAAAAGCCGCTAACGAGATAGGGTACCCCGTTGTACTTAAGATAGTATCTCCAGATGTCGTCCACAAGAGCGATGTAGGGGGGGTTAAGGTCAACCTGAGGAGCGAGGAGGAAGTGAGAAATGCTTACAGATCCATAATAAGCTCTGTTAGGGAGAATGTTCCTAACGCTAGGATAGTTGGCGTACTCGTCCAAGAGTTCGCCCCTCCAGGACTTGAACTGATAATAGGCCTCATTAGAGACCCTCAGTTCGGTCCTACAGTAATGTTTGGTTTGGGAGGCATCTTCGTGGAGGTATACAGGGATGTCTCCTTTAGAGTCGCTCCCCTCACAGAGGAAGATGCTGACTCCATGATAAAGGAGATCAAAGCGTATAAATTGCTAACTGGATTCAGGGGAATGGAACCCGTTGACCTAGAATCCCTTAAAGATGCATTGGTTAAAGCTGGTCAAGTGGGTCTGGATAATGATGATATTTCGGAGATGGATTTAAATCCTGTCATAGCATATCCCAAAGGTCTTAAGGTCGTTGATGCGAGAATAATACTGAGGTGATTCCATGGCCAGAAAGATATCCGAATTATATGACATGCAGGTTTATACAAGCGACGGTCAGTATATAGGAGTAACTGAGGATTTCGTTTTTGATGATGTAGAAGGCAAATTAGCCGCTTTGGTAGTATCTACCGGTAGAAGGGGAGAGAAGAGGACAATCCCCTACGATTCGGTAAAGGCCTGTAAGGACATATATATCGTGCAAGTGTAGCCAGAAAAAGAGGTAATTATTGGTGCGAGTGGATCACTCTCCCTTAAATTTAGGTTTTCTTTTCTCAAGGAATGCATTAATGCCCTCTTTCGAGTCTTCTGTCGAGAATATAAGACCGAAAGCCAATGATTCTATATCTTGAGGAGATCCGTTCATCACCGCTTTATATATTTGAAGAGACCTTGAAGGTCTTTCAGCCACCTTCAGCGCGAAAGACCTTGTTTCTTCTTCTAATTTATCGTGAGGAACAACTCTATTAACTAAGCCTATTCTTAGAGCATCCTCCGCTCCTATTATATCTCCAGTAAACAGGAGTTCCTTAGCTTTAGCAATACCTACCAGTTCCGGAAGTCTATAGGATCCACCTGCTCCGACCATTATCCCTAGAGTTATCTCTGGCTGGCCAAACTGTGCCTTATTGCTGGCAATCCTAATGTCGCATGCCATAGCTAATTCTAATCCTCCTCCAAGAGCAAAACCGTTTATCATAGCTATAACTGGCTTAGGAAACTCTCTAATTTCTCTGAAGGATTCATTGAGCTTCTTTGATAGCTCAAAAGCCTCTACTGGCTTTAGGTCTTTGAACATACTGACATCCGCACCTGCACTAAAGGCCCTTCCCTCTCCCGTTATTACGACCACTTTTATCTCGTCTTTTTCAGCTTCTTTCAAGGATCTCAGGATCCCATTTACTACATCAAGGTTTATAGCATTGAGTTTGTCTGGCCTATTCACCCTGATCCACGCTATGGGAGGAGTTTCCTTATATACGACTGAACCGAAGCTCAGTTCCCTGAGCCCGTAATCGTAGAAACCACGGCCTGCCTTTAATCCAAGTTCTCCTTTAGATACCTTTTCCTCAAGTAGAGGGTCCAGCTGGTATTCTGGTAGTCCATATCTTCTCTTCTTATCCTCTATAATCGCCTTAACCTTATCTAGTCCCCATTCATCTGCTAACCTGAGAGGACCCTTGGGAAAGTTCAAACCAAGGGTAACGGCCTTATCGACATCCTCTATAGAGGCAACACCGTTTCTGACCAACCAAGCTGCTTCGTTGATTGCCATACTGAGTACCTCCAAAGGATCGAAGGGTGAGCTTGGATCTGCCGGTATATTGGGCCTTCCACTGCTCCAGTCATAAAATCCGTATCCGCTCTTTCTTCCAAGTTTTCCTCCTTCAGGCAGTTCCTTCCAGCTTTTACATGGAGTTAGAACGAATCCCCTCTTGATCATGGCCTCTATTATATCTCTCATTACATCCAGTCCTATGAAGTCAGATAACTCAAAAGCGCCCATTGGGAGACCTACTTTCCCCTTTAAAGCGCTATCTATTAGAATCAAGCCTTTTCCTTCTCTTTCTTTTATGAGACAAGCCTCATTAAGCCACCTGACGAGTACCCTGTTGACTATAAATCCCGGTACGTCCTTAGCAACTACTACAGGTTCCTTTCCCATGGAAATCGCCAGATCCCTAGTCACCTTTACGGTTTCGTCAGAAGTTTCATTCCCTCTAACGACCTCGACTAGTTTCATTAGCTGAGGTGGGTTGAAGAAATGCATTCCCACAAACTTGTCTGGCCTAGAGGTTACAGAGGCTAATTCCGTTATAGGCAAGCTACTAGTGTTCGTAGCAAGTATTGCATGCTCAGGTGCCTTCTTATCGACTTCTCTGAAGGTCTCAGCTTTAATATCATATATCTCTGGGACTGCCTCTATGACGAAATCTGCTTCTCTTACTGCTTCCTCCAGGTCCAGTGTCGTCTTTATCCTAGAGAGTATGCTCTCTTTCTCCTCACTTGTCATCTTTCCTTTCTTAACAAACTTATCTAGGCTAGATCTTATTCTACTCATTCCACTGTCCAAGAAATCCTGCTTTATGTCCCTCATGAAGACCTGATAGCCTGACATGGCTGCTACTTGGGCTATACCATGGCCCATGGTGCCAGCTCCCAAAACGGCTATCTTCTTAATCAAGCTGATCACCTATTGAAAATTGGGCGCTAAAAAAGAAAAAGATGCATCTAGATGAGAGAGGCAATTAATTCCTTTTCTCTACCTTCCTCCCCTTTCTCGAGAAGATACAACTTAGCCACACCACTACCTTCTTCGACGACTCCAACAACTGGAATTACATTACCTGAAAGATCCTCTGCAACACCAGCATAGACAACGAGGGGAGGAAGATTATAGTCGTAAACTCTCTTAACTTCTGTTACATCTAACTTAGATATACCTTCGGGAACATCGGGGAAATTGGTCCAATCGATTACTCTAATCATGTCCTCACCGGCTATATCACCATTTCTTATTTAATAGATATAATTCAACAATCAACGAATTTCATAAGGGAATTTGTTTAACAGAAGGGTAAAATATCTTAAGCATAATCTCATGTGGAGTTAATGGTGTATTCCATTTCCTTCATATACTATTTTACGAGTAAAGTATTAATTTTATAGATGGTCGGATGGAAAGGTGATCTTGTGGCAAGGAAGAGGAGATGTGGAGCTACCAAATCATCATCAAAGAAAGCCAAGACTAAAACCAAGAAAGTAAGGACTAAAAAAAGCAAGATAGATTCTTTAGAGATAGATGACGATGCTAAAGCTATCCTCAAAGCTTTAGAGAAGCTGGGCAAACCATCTAGATGTGGAGAGATAGCAAAGGAATCTGGGATGTCTGTACAGAAAGTTGCAGGAAAAATGAGATCACTTGCTAGGAAAGGGTACGTGAAGAGATCCAAGGAAGGGCTTTATTCTCTTTCCCTATGAGTTGCTGTTCCCCTCTCTCATTTATATATAACTTCTTTTTCTGTTCTAATATGTCTAATGAGGAGTGGGGAGTCAATGAGGAGCGTAGGTATAATAGGAGCTGGTCAAATAGGGTCTGCCATAGCGAGAGTACTTGCTGAGAGTGGTAGATGGTTAGTTATAGCTTCCAGAAGGAAGATTCATGAAATAGAAGGGCTGAAAGATCTTGGAGTGAGAATAACTAGTGATAACAGGGAAGTTGCCTCCAAGTCGGATATAGTAATAATTGCCGTAAAGCCATACAAGGCTATAGAGGTCATAAAGGAAGTTTCAGACTTACTAGATGGTAAGATATTAATTTCTGTAGCAGCTGCTGTGCCCATCAGGAAACTGAAGGCAGCGGCTCCTACGGCAAAGATCGTTAGAGCTATGCCTAATATTGCCGTAGTGGTGAAGGCATCTTTCACAGCATACGCTAAAGGTCCCGATCTTGACGTGAAAGATGAGGCCGTAGTAGTGGAATTACTTAGAGAGATGGGAGAGGCCCAAGAGGTAGATGAAGAGTTAATGGATGCAGTAACAGCTTTAAGTGGAAGCGGTCCTGCATACATTGCCACCCTAATAGAAGCCATGGCGTATGCAGGGTTGAAGGTGGGGCTACCTAGAGATTTCTCTTATTTAAGTTCGGCATACACTGTCTACGGGACTGCTAAGCTTTACCTTGAATCGGGGAAACACCCAGCCACTATAAAGGAAATGGTACTTACTCCCGCTGGTACGACAATAGAGGGTATATTCTATCTAGAGGAAAGTGGTATAAGAACAGCCATAATGAAAGCTGTTGAAGCTGCTACCAAGAGGGCACAGGAGATAGCACTGAAGCTTAATAGCTTAGATAAGGACTAAATCATTCCACTAGCTAGCCTTTCCGCTGCTTCTTCGGAGATCCCCCTATCACCCAATATCGTGTACCAATTCCTCATCTCATGCGCCATGGTAAGGGCTTTCACTACTTCCTCCTTACTAACCCCTATATCCGAGAAGCTAGTTGGAAGGGCTGCTGTTTCTAGTGATTGAAGTACATATTCCCTATCTATTCCATGGAGGGGAGCTAGGAGAGCGGTACCTAATCCGACAGCTTCTCCATGGAGTAATTTCTTTCTAGAGACTTTATCTAAAGCATATGCGAAGAGATGCTCACTGCCTGCTGCTATTCTAGTAGTGTTACACATGCTCATGAGCATGCCGTCTAGGGCCAACAGGAGGATATAGAGCTTCCATGCCTCTACATCGTTGTTAGGTATTCCATCGGCCGAATCGATGAGCATGTAAGTGAACTGATACGCCATTGAAACAGCTATTGAACTGAAATTTTTCTCCCTTCCTAGCATGTATGCCAGTTCTAGATCTGGAAGCGCCGTAATTTTCGCAATGTAATCTCCAAAGCCCGCGTACTGCAATTTCTCGGGGGCTTTCCATATGAGATCTAGATCAGCAATTAGAGCAAGAGGAGAAGCTCCTTTGACCGCTTTAGATCTCCCGTTCTCCCATAGGATAGCGAAGGGAGTGGCCATGGCATCAGTAGATGAGGTAGTGGGAACTGAGATCAGTTCCGCATTTATCTCATGGGCAACTACCTTAGCAATATCTAAGTTCCTACCACCACCAATCCCTATTACTAACTGGGATCCTCTAGCCTCTGCCACTATCCTAGAGACCTCCGATGGAGATGCTTCTCTAACACTTATCGCCTTGACCTTTACTCCATTAGTATCGAGCTCCTCTGAGATGTCCTTTACACTATCCCATACACTATTGCTTCCCAGTATCGAAGCGGATTTGAGATTCCTAATCAATTCTAAGGATAGGGATGGGATCTCCCTGACGATTCCATTTCCCACACGAATTATATAGGGAGCCCTTACAGTAAGCTCTGATGGGATCATCTCCCAATATAAGATTTATCTAATAAAAAGTTGAGGTTATATGAGGCTCTACTGGAGCATTTCAGAGAACGTGCCTGTAATATCCAAGGAATGCTCCCGATCCGACCTGAGAATTGTCCCTACATCTAAGACTAGTGATCCAAGACCTGCAACTAGGTGGGATCTCGATCTACTCAGGAAAGTAGTGGATGAGCAATTCGGTGCCGGGACATTCAACGAGTTACTACCTAGAAGTCAGGTCGTGCTTATGGGTAGGGTTCCTTACATGGACTCTGCCTATGAGATAATAGCGGATGGATCTGTTCTAGGCCACCTTTTCTTCGACATATACGAATTCAAGTGGTATTTCAAGCCTCTTGAAGCATCTATCCAGAGGATTGGCCATAGAATGGAGATACTCCGTAAGAAAGCCTATAGAGGAGAAGAACTGGGTATGGCATCACATGAAGATCCAAAATTCATATTACTAGAAAATGGGCTTGCGGAGAGGATAGAAGGTAAGTACATAGTGACTAGGATATTCAAAAATAGAGAAGCTCCCCTCGATAATGCAAGTAAATGGAATGATGTCGTATCGATAAATGAGCCTTGTATCCTAGCCATGGAATCACGTTCCATTAGATTTATTTGGAGAATAAGCAAAAGAGGAAATCTAATAGTTTCTTTCTCTGGAGGTAAGGATAGCTCAGCTCTTCTTGAGTTGGTTAACAGGAGCGATGTAGCTTATCATACATATTTCAATGATACAGGGCTAGAGCTTCCGGAGACCATAGAATTTGTAGAGAAGATAGGATACGACATAAAAGGGGAGGGGGATTCTTTTTGGAGATATGTAAGCAAATTTGGTCCGCCAGCGAGAGATTATAGGTGGTGTTGCAAGGTATTAAAGCTGACACCTACTAGGAAGGCCCTTAAATATCTAGCCCCAGGGGTGACATTGGTTGGTCAGCGAAAATATGAGTCCTCTGCTAGAATGAGAAGTAGGAGTATATGGAAAAACAGATGGCTCCCTGAATTCGTAACAGGAGCTCCTCTAAATGATTGGAGTTCCCTA
>JAOZGJ010000063.1 GCA_027491785.1 Thermoproteota archaeon
ATAATAATTGTCTTGGTTATTATCGGAGCTATTGCAGCTATATACTCCTCACGTGCCCCAACCACGACTTCATCTCCCACAGTAGCTCCCCAGAAAACTACAACTAAGGCATCTCCAACTACAAAAACCACAACAGCTACCGCTACAAAGCCTCAGAAGGAATATATAGTTATAGGAGCGACTGCACCTCTATCAGGACCGTTTTCTATTGGAGGTAAGAGATATAAGGAGACTTACGAGTTATGGGTTAATTACATAAACAGCCAGGGGGGCATATATGTCAAGGAATATGGTAGAAAGCTGAAACTAAAGTTAATAGTATACGATGACAAGTCGGATCCTACCACAGCAGCTTCCCTCTACGAGAAGCTCATCACTGTCGATAAAGTGGATGTCCTCCTTGGCCCGGGAATGTCTGGCCTAGTGCATGCAGCCGCACCAATAGCTGAGAAGTATAAGAGACCTTTCACAGTCATAGCAGGGGACGATTCCATATATAAAGCAGGTTTTCATTATATATTCAATGTATATCCCGTCGCTTCCCTCTCTACATATAGATTCTTCGAATTCATGTCCACGCTTCCCCAAGATCAGAGGTGTAAACTTGTTGGTATAATAGCGGAGTCATCAGCCTATGGCCAAGCCATAGCTAAGGGAGCTTTAGAAAATGCTAAGAAGTTTGGTATAAATGCCAAGATAATAGAGAACTATCCTCCAGAAACGAAGGACTTTACTCCAATATTACAGAAGGCTAAGAATGCCGGGGCGGACTGCTTGATCAACGCTGGTCATATGATAGGAGATATAATGGTACCTAAAACTGCTAAGGAGATGGGCTGGACTCCTAAAATGATATGGGTATCTGTCTCTATAACTTTACCAGAGTTTCTTAACCTCAACAAGACTGTAGAAGGGGTCATGGGCCTAGGAACATGGAGTCCTAGCTTTAAGACTTATCAGAACGACATATTTGTAAAGCTCTTCCGTGAGAAATATGGCCACGATCCATACGGACATAATGTGTGGGCAATGGCCTCTATTCAGGTTATGCTTAGGGCCATCGAGCTAGCTGGATCTCTTGAACCTGAAAAGATCAGGCACGCTCTCCTCACGAACGATTTCCCGACAGTCATGGGAGTATTCCACTTCCAGGAAAATGGGTTACCTCCAGCTGATGAGCAAGCAGCTTATCTGTTCCAAGTACAAAATGGGGTTCCAGTCTGCGTTTGGCCAAAGAAAATGGCGACTGCCAAGCCAATATGGCCGCTTCCTTCAGGATAATCCCCTAACCTTTCTTCTATTTTTCCTTTTTGGTGATTCGCATGTTGGGGGTTATTCAAGCAATTGTAGAGGGTTTAATGGTTGGAGGAATATACGCTCTAATGGCCCTAAGCCTGACGTTGATATTCGGCGTATCAAATATCTTGAATTTTGCACATGGAGATCTAGTAGTCTTCGGGAGCATAATGTCCTACTGGCTATTCATGTCACTTAAAATGGATCCCCTAATTGCGATAATACCAACCTTCCTTGTTTCTTTGATACTAGGAGTCGCTACCTATTATGGGGTAATTAAATATGCTGTTAAAGCAAGCGTTCTTGACCAGATAGTCATAACATTCGGTCTGGTTCTTATATTGGAGGATTCCATGGCACTTATCTTTGGAAGAGAGTATATGATATTGAATCCTCCCTATTCTAGCGTTCACTACACGTTGGGCCTAGTTACGATATCCCTAGTTAAACTATTGTCCTTCGGAGCCGCCGTATTGATAACTCTAGGATTGATCTTCGTGCTTAACAAGACATATTTAGGCTTGGCAATGAAGGCAGTGTCACAAGATTCGGAAATGGCTTCTCTTATGGGAATAGATATATCTAAAACATATCTCTTATCTTGGACGTTAGGTGTGGGAATCGCTAGCGTCTCTGGGACATTGTTGGCTCTGGTGTTTCCATTTAACGCCTATAGCGGTATATCCTATGTACTAAAATCTTTCTCCATAGTAGCCCTCGGCGGCTTGGGTAGTATAGTAGGCTCCATAGTAGGCGGCATTTTGTTAGGACTTGCCGAGACAGCAACAGAACTCTACGCATCTAGGGTTGTGGCCGAGGTAATATCCTACTTAGTCCTTGTCTTTGTACTCGCAGTGAAGCCCACAGGATTATTTGGAACGAGAGAGGCTTGAGATGATGAAGCTTGTGAATAGGACAGTAGCTATATACCTCTTACTGGGAGCTGCTCTTCTTATATTTCCCTTATTTAGGCCTCCATCTTATTTCGTTCACCTGCTCAGCTGGATATTCATGTATTCAATACTTTCAGAGAGTTTTAATATAATAGCTGGAATAGCTGGTCAGTTCTCATTGGGTCACGCAGTATTCTTTGGCATAGGTGCTTATACTGTAGCCTTGCTGACTCAAGGATTTGGTAACGTACCTCTAGGCTTCATCCTGATGATAATAGCAGCAGGAGTTATGGGGATGCTGTTCAGCTTACCAGTAGGGTATGTGGCCTTAAGGACGAGAGCAATATATTTCGCAATGGTGACCCTCGCCATATCGGAAGTTACGAGGATAATATTCGTGATGACTCCTCAAGTTGGTGGGGCTATCGGGTTACCCGTACCTCAACCCTTTAGAGAAGAGGCTTATTACTACTACTTGTTCTTCATCACATTCATCATTACCGTTCTCGCTACATATTACGTGGAGAGGTCTAGGCTCGGTCTATCCTTCAAATGCATAAGAGACGACGAACTCGCCGCTGGCGTCATTGGAATCAACACTTTCAGGCAGAAGATGCTTGCTTTTGCTATAAGTTCCATATTTCCAGCTCTATCTGGGGGAATATATGCATTTTACATTTCTTATATAACACCCGATGCCGTCTTTAGTCCTATGATCTCCATATCAATGCAAGTAATGTCTATCTTAGGAGGTCTGGGAACAGTAGCTGGACCTATCTTGGGAAGCATAATAATAGAAATACTGGGGGAGTATCTCCTTTACAGCTTTCCAGAGATTCATCTATTAGCGGACGGCATCATAATGATCGTCGTAATGATTTTCATGCCTGGTGGTGTGATAGGAATAGCCAGATCTCCAAGGGTTAGAAAATGGCTGAGATTGAAGAAGAAATAGATGTGAGCTATAAAGTTAGCGATATGATTTCTGGAGGCTACGATCTCCATGTGCATACATCGCCAGATATTGTGGACAGATTAATGGATGCATTAGAATTGAGAGAAGAGGCAACTAAGGCCGGAATTAAGGGGATACTCATAAAAAGCCATGTCTTTGAGACCGCTTCCGTCTCCTATATTGTAAATAAGGCGGGATCAGGGACTGAGCTGTTTGGGTCTATAGCCCTAAACTATACTGTTGGGGGGCTGAATCCTTATGCCGTTGAAGCAGCGGTAAGATTAGGGGCTAGAGAGGTATTTTTGCCTACATATTCCTCTAAAAATCACCTATTGAGATATGGGAAGGAGAGGAAAATATTTCCATATCCCCTGCCTAAAGAGACCGATGGGTTATCTATAATAGACGATAGAGGATCTATTAAGAAGGAGGTTTACGAGATAACAAGCATAGCCTCGAGTTATGGCGCAATAGTAGGAACAGGTCATATACACCCTTTAGAGAGTAAGAGATTAATAGAAGAGATCGGTGGAAAAGGGGATATCAAGATACTCATAACACACCCACTTTCTCCGATTATACAAATGCCGATCGATTTACTAAAGGATTTAGCTAAAAGAAGGAACGTTTGGGCTGAATTTACGTATCTATCCTGTACACCCACCTTGGAACCTCATATTTCTTGCGAGGATACGGCTAAAGCAATAAGGCTTATAGGTATAGAGAATACAATACTCTCTACGGATTTAGGGCAGCCTTACAATATTTCCCCGGTAAAAGGACTAGCCCTCTTTGTAGAGAAGCTAATGGAAGCAGGTGTAAGAAGAGAAGATCTTATCAGGATAACCCATGAAAATCCCGAAAATCTCCTAGGAAGCTGACTGTTATGGTATATATTTTTATATTCCTAAGTAACTTTTCTTTACATATTCATTATTGAGGAGCTCCTCTCCAGTCCCGCTTAGGACTATCTTTCCAGTCTCCATAACGTATCCCCTGTGGGATAGCTTTAAGGCGAACCTGGTATTCTGCTCGACAAGTAAGATAGTCAGCCCCTCTCTGTTCAATCTTTTAACTATGTCGAATGTCCTCATGACTAGCTTAGGAGCTAGCCCCAGACTAGGTTCGTCCATCAATAGTATATCTGGCCTAGTCATGAGAGCCCTTCCTATAGCAAGCATCTGCCTCTCTCCGCCACTCATGGTATTGGCTTTCTGGTTTAACCTCTCCTTTAGGACAGGAAATATGGTGAATACCCATTCGAGGGACTCGTTAAAATGTTCCCTCGCTCTCTTAGTATAGGCCCCTATCTTAAGGTTTTCATATACTGTCATGTAGGGAAAAACCCTACTCCCCTCTGGTATTAAGGATATTCCCCTCTCAGCTATCTTATTAGGTGGTAAACCAGTTACCTCCTCTCCCTTAAAGACGACCTTACCCCTTCTAGGCTTGAGGAGGCCTGTTATTACTCTCATCGTAGTTGTCTTACCTGCACCATTAGGACCAACTATGGTTACTATCTCTCCCTCCTTCACTTCGAAGGAAACTCCCCATAAAGCCTGTAAGTCGCCATAAAAGGCATCTACTCCTTCTACACTAAGCATATTCTTCACCTAGATATGCTTCAATAACTCTTGGATTATTAGCTACCTCCTCCGGTCTTCCTTCAGCTATCTTCTCCCCATGATGTAGAACTATAATTCTCTCCGATAGTCCCATGACAGCCCTCATATGATGCTCTATCCAGAAGACAGTGATCCCAAGATCATCCCTTATTTTCCTTATAAGATCCATTTCATCCTGTATCTCCTTGGGGTTAAGGCCAGCCATTACCTCATCAAGAAGGATAAGCTTAGGTTTAGTTGCTAGAGCTCTAGCGATCTCAAGAGATTTTCTCTGAACTAATGTAAGGTTCTTAGCGGGGGTATCCTTGTATTTAAGAAGACCAACAAAATCTATCAGATTCTCAGCCTCTTTCTCTGGATCCTGTACCTCGCTGGAGCTCCTCCCAAAGTAGATACCGGAGAGCACATTTTCAAATACTGTCAGATTGAGGAAAGGCCTTACTATCTGAAATGTCCTCCCAATACCTAGCCTGCATACCTCAAATGACTTTTTTCCAGTGATGTCTTTCCCATCAAAATATATACGCCCCCTTGTCGGTCTATAGATTCCTGAAATGACATTAAACAAAGTTGTCTTCCCTGCGCCGTTAGGACCTATAAGTCCGACTATCTCACTTTTCTTAATTGTAAAATTAACATCTTTAAGGGCAGCGAGTCCACCAAAGTATTTTGTAACGTTTTCACCTACCAAGATTCCTTCTGAAGGGGAATTCATTTCTGATCTCAGGGAGCCAAGGCGAAATACAATAAAAAGCTCACTGAGAAGTTAGGCGGTAAACTTAGATAAATTCTTCCATAAAGTCGACCGATTCATGTAAGAAAAATATTCTTCATGCTTACAACATACTCTCCTGTAATGAAATAGGGGATTTTCACGCTGAGTTCTGCTAGAATAAATTTACGACCGTGAGGCATTCCTCTATTCGAAGTTAATATGGTGGTCGTAATGACAGTGAGTGATAACTCAGATAAGCTCCTAGAGACTTCAACGTACATACGAGAAAGCCTGTATCATGTAAAAATACGGATCTCCTCTTCTCCCCGATTATCAAGTCTTCTAGAAGCCTTAAAGGATCAAACTTCATCAGGTTTGCCTTCATGATGGCCTCTAGGCACCTCTTAAGTGGAAACATCCCAGAGGATGGGCTAATCATCGATTTGTTGCTAACGTTCAGCTGTGAAACTTCACCATACTTTATCTCGCCTATTCACGGAAAGGTATCTATGCTACCTCCAATAAGCAGGTCATCATAGCTAAGAGCCCTATTCACACTACATGGGGAGATCTGTTCTATTCTATCTATATTTCCTTGCATAAATGTTATATCTGCTTTGCCCTTTGAGTTAATTGAGAGGTATGGAAGCAATCATTTCAACGCTCTTGGTGGAGCTAGGCCTCCCGGCTGCTCTAGGTTTTATCATAGGGTACACCACAAAGAAGGTACTCAAGGCAGCTCTCATACTCTTCGGCTCCTTCCTCATAATTCTATACTATCTCCAACAGAAAGGCCTCATCACAGTTAACACGGATAAGATGATGGAATCCTTCAGGAATTTGATGGAAGAAGGACTTAAGCATGTGGATTACCTCTCCCATTTCCTAACTTCGAGTGTTCTCCCCACAGGATCCTTCATAGCTGGCCTAGCCTTGGGTTTAAAGAAGGGATGAACTGATAGGAAGTGAAGGACCTTCCTCCTTATGGCCGTCGAGAGCTTTTTGATAAACTTACTGGATCTCTAGACCGATTGGCCAATCGATGAAAATAAATAAAAGGAATAGATGCATGAAAGCAAATGAAGCAGAGGATATTCTGTCAAAGAGACTGCCCTGATGCTTGCTCCCTTATCCCGACGGGATTGATGATAAGGGGAGATCCAAACCATTCCGTTACTAGAGGATTCACATGCCCGAAGGCCCTGAAGTTCCCTCAATACTACAAAAGCGAGAGAAGGGTATTATATCCCCATATCAGGTCAGGAAACGAATTCAAAAGGGTAAGCTGGAACGAGGCCCTTAGCATCATCGCCAGTAAGATAAAGGAAGTAATCAAGGAGCATGGATCGGAGGAAATACTGGTTTTCAACTATTCGGGCAACACCGGGCTGATAAGCTACAACTATCCCCTCAGGCTGTTCTACGCCATTAATGCAACCAGAATCGAATATACAGTATGTGATGAGGCCGGAAAACTTGCACTGGAGCTGCACTACGGCATGGGATATGGAGCATTCCCGGATGATTTGGAAAGAGCCAAGCTTGTTGTGATCTGGGGAGCTAATATAGCCTCGTCCAGCATACATGCCTACAAGATAGTCTCCGATCTCAAGGCAAGGGGAGTACCAATATGGGTAATAGATCCAAGGAGGACGAGGACCTCCCTACTTGGAAGGCATGTAAGACCCAAGCCGGGAACGGATGCCGTGCTCGCAGCCGGCATCTCATGGTATATAATTAACGAATTTGGTCCTGATGAGGAGTTCATTAGCGAATATACCGTAGGATATGATAGGTACAGGGATCTGATCTCCAAATATGATCCTGAAACTGTTCAGAAGATAACTAAGGTGACCAAGGAGGATCTTAGAGAGCTGGCTCAGGATTATTCCTCGTTCAAACCAAGCGTCACTTACATAGGGATTGGAATGCAAAAAACTGAATATGGTGCTGAAGCTGTTAGAGTCATATCCCTAATCCCTGCCTTGGTGGGTGTCCATAGGGGATTCTTCCTCAGTAATTCGTCCAGAGACTTTGACACAGCTTATCTTCAGGGAAGGAACTTGGGCCACGATAGGAGGGTAAATATGGTGGAAGTTCCGAGGCTACTGGCAAAAGGAAGGTTCAAGCTTATCTATATATATGGATCAAATCCAGCCCTCTCATTACCGAGAGCAGATCTATTCAGGAAAGGCATGATGAGGGAAGACCTTTTCTCAGTGGTTCATGAGATCGTCTGGACTGAGACCGCTGAGCTAGCTGACGTGGTGTTACCAGCAACCAGCATGCTAGAGCAGGAGGACTTGGTAGCTAGCTGGTGGCATCCCTATCTCGGATACAGCTCCCCTGTAATGGAGCCCTTGGGTGAAAGCAGACCTAATTGGTGGGTTACACAGAAGTTAGCTGAGAAGCTTGATCTTAAAGTGCCAGAGCTCAAGGAAGATCCTAGGAATGTTATGAGTGAGGTACTGAGGAGAAGCAAGATGATCAGTATTTCCTTGGACGAGCTCAGAGGTAAGGGATATGTAAGGCTCTCTTATCCACCGAAGGACGATTATCAGACACCCTCCGGTAAAATAGAATTCCTGAGCAGGAAAGCTGGAGAGATCGGATACTCTCCACTTCCAAGAATAGGGTGGGATGAATGGCCTGAGGGTTATCCTTACAAGCTCCTGACAAGCTCGGTCCCAGAGATCACATCAACTCAGGATCTAATGCCCATGGATCTGCTCAAGAGGGACAACATTCACGTAAGCAGGGAGGATGCAGAATCCCTTGGAATAAGGGACGGCTGCCTCCTACTTATAAGATCCAGTGAGGGATCTGAGGCAATAGCGGTAGCTGAGGTGGATGAATCCCTTCCTCCCGGGATCATTTGGGCTAGGAGATCTGCTAGATTTATAAAAGGATCTGTTAACGATCTCCTCACAGATAAGACGCAGGAAATAGTAGGAGGAAGTACGTTTAACTCTAATTACGTGTCAATTGAGTTGATAGATCCTCCGGATGAACAGTGGGCAGTTCCGTTTATTACTTAGGTACCTCCATATCCATGGTGACTATGATTCAGATCCAGGATATTATCGCTGGTAAAGTCCCACCCGGTAGTTTAGTAAACCTGAAGGGTGAAGTCGGTCAGATAATACCAGCCTTCACTTTGGGAGATCTCGTCTATGAGAGGTTCATCCTAGGGGATGATACCGGCAAACTGACCGTGATCGCCCCGAGCTCTCCTAGATACCTGCTCCCCGGAGATAAGGTAGAGGTGAAGGGAAGGGTCAGGCCATGTCCCTACGCTCCCTCAGTCTCATGCTTGGAAACTACGTTAGATGATGTCGAGATCGTTGAATGGAAGTGGATAGATCCTAGATTCAGACAGGAAATGGATAAGAAAGGAGAATTCAGCGTGAACGCCCTTCTTCAAATAACGGAATTTGACGATGAAGTACTGAGAGGTGTTATTGAGACGGATCTCGACCCCTTGAAGATGAGGAGCAAGTTGGAGGAGGACGTATCATCTGGGAAGAGCATCAGCTACCTAGTCGATACCCTAGCTGCCATGACCATGTACTCAATCTTCCTTAGGGACCTGAACGCAGCCAAGACCGTCAAGGAAGTTCTCTACATGTCGGAGTCCATTAACATCCCGAAAGAGGAGAAGAGGGTCTTGGAGGTCTTAGGTAGAATGGTTGACTCGCTGGTCAGCAGGGAAGGGCTAGCTCCCTACGTGCAACCCCCAGAAACCACTAAAGGCATAGTAGAGAGATATCCCATAGCTAGCAAGGATGAGCTGGAGACCCTGCCCCACTTGGCCTCTCTCGCGAGCGAGGTCTTGAATGAGATTAAGGGGGGTAAGAAGGAGTTCATTCTAATAGAAGTGGCCAATAACGATCAGCTGGCTGAGGCTAGGAGGATGGCTGAGATAGTGGCCGGGATAACCGGGGCAAAGCTTTACTACATGCCCTACTCATCCATAAGCTCTACTGAGGGAGTAGCAGATGTTCTCTCTGATCTAAAGACGATATCGGGAGATCTGAAGGAAGGAAAGGTAATATTTTACTTGGAAGGATTGGAGATGCTGTTACCGAGCGAGAGGGCACTCGAGATGATGAAGGTCCCCCCCGAGGGGGTTCAGGGAATGAAGGTCCTCAAAGCTGAGGTCCTCAAGGCGATGGAGGAGATCTTAGGTAAAGCTGTGGTGATAGCTGCAACTACATCTAAGATGATGATCGATGAAGGGCTCGTTGGAAAGGCAACGAGGATAGTATCCGGAAGCACCGGAGCATCCATATCCAGTGAATCCCAAGGATATACCATGTGATTATTCCCTTAAAATGGTCATAACAGGTCTTCTGGTCTCCTCAGCGACTTTCTCCGATATGCTCCTGCCCACAACCCTTTCTAGACCCTTTTTCTTTTTCTTGAACATTATTATCAGATCATACTTTCCCTCCTCAGCTTCCTCCACTATTGCACTGGCCACATCTCTAGCCTCAGCGACAACTACCCTGACATTCATTCCAGACTTCCTCAGCTCCTCAGCTAGGCTCTTCAGCCATTCCGGGGTGCCCACTTCAACTCCTAGGGGGGTTGTTATGGGAACCTTAACCACATGGAAGAGGGTGACCTCATTTCCTCCCTCCAGTTGAGAGAGGGCTGCAACTATCTCTCCCGCATCTACCCTCTCCTTGAGGGGGAGGAGTATCTTTCTCAGTTGAACCACCATGACTATGAATCCAGCAACTGTTTTAAGTTCTTTCCGTGGGTTTACCTAGATAGAGATGAGGATGCCAGAGGATCCAATGACTTCCTTCGTGAGGGGTAGCTATAGGTTGCTGATCCTTGCCCTACTTGAAGGTTCCATGATGCATGGTTACCAGATACTGAAGACTCTGGAGGGGATGACGGGTCAAAGACCGAAGATAAGTACCCTCTATTCCATACTTAAAGATATGGAGGAGAATGGATTTTTGAGCTCTAGAACTGAGAAAGCAAAGAGGATCTACCAGTTAACAGAGAAGGGAAGGAAAACTCTAAATGAGTTCAGGTCGAAACTCGGAGAAGGTGCTCTCAAGATGCTGACGCTTCTAATGGGATCTAGGGTCTCCTCGCCTTGATTGCAACGAATGTGCCAAATAGAGCCTTTTTAACCTTTATAACCTCAAAATACTCACCTATTTCCTCTATGAGCTCTTTTGACGTTAGCATTCTTTTGAATGTCGGATATAAGGCCTTCCAAGGTGTGTCAAAGCTTCCATAGATGGGAATTGAGATTAGGGGAACTAACACCCTTATGTAGAGACCCACTAATGAGGAGAGGACTCTGTTGTCTGGCTTCACTAGATCCAGCACTAGGAGCACTCCGCCCGGCTTCAGCACCCTCCTGAATTCATCTAAAGCCTTGTAAAAATCTTTAGCATTTCTTAGAGAATAGGAAACTGCTACTACGTCTATAGAGCTATCTGGAAGTGGAATTGATTCGAATGTCGCCTCCATGAAACTGAGCTTCACATCTCCGGCCATGCCCCTCAGGTTATCGAAGGCAGCCTTCAGCATGGATGGAAGGGGATCCAAGCAGTAAAGCCTCCCCCCTCTCGACCTCATCCTTCTGAGAATATGCCTTGATAAGTTTCCCGGACCGCAACCAGCATCCAGCACAGTAATTCCCTCATAGAATTTCACCATTTCTACGAGCTTTCGCCTCATAAAGTCGCTATATCCGAAAGTCACAATCCTATTTACTCTCTCATATTTTTTGACCGTCCTATCTAAAGCGTTTACGGTTTCCCTCCAAGCTGCATCTCCCAAGCCCACAGAGAGTGATCCATGGTACGAGATTAAAAGGTTCCTGGGAATTATTATAAGTCTATTTTGCTCTAAATCCTATGCATAGACTAGAGGCATCTTTAAACGTCCCGATAAGGAAGATTACTTGCGAGATAGAGGCAAAGGATGGTGAAGGTATCCTTTCCTTCTACTTGGATGTGTTCTTCTCCAGATGGGCCGAAAAGCTTGAGGATTTTATACCACTAATAATTCCCATCAGGGACGATATTGGAATATCGAGTGATGAGAATTCCGATCTGAGCTCCACAATAGATCCTGAATCCGTTATCAGGAAATTAGTTGAATCTTATGCCAGATACCTTGCTTTAGCGAAGGATAAGGGAGAGGAACTTAAGAGAGTAAGGAGGTCTTACAGATCGACCCTATTCCTTCCATCCCCTATATCCCAAATAGAGAGAGAAAATAAGTTAGTTAGGGAACTGAGTACAATAAGAGGGGCTATCTCTGGGATAAACGTGCTCTTAGGGAGGAAGGAAGGAGACTCGATCCTGAACATTAGGCTGATCGGTAAAGGGGAGCTTGCAGTGATAAGGGATAGGGTGTTGCTTGGAAGAGGCGTGAGATATTTCAGGGGAAATTTAGGTGAATCCAAGCTTCTAAGCAAACTAGTAAACTCAAATTCCGATTTATATGAATATATCGCATCTATCATCCAAGGGCAGCCTTGACATTGCCTGAAGCCTCGATGATATGCTTTAAGCTGCTCGAGAAGGTGAAGGGGATATACTAGCGATGGAACTGCGGATCACGTGAAATAGCTCTCTGAGTATGACTATATGTTCCTCCTCATGAGCGGGAACTCCCCCTCCCTTATTAGTGGAAGCCGTTTTGATGAAAATCCGACAGGAGATGAAGGGGCGTCAGGTCTACGAGAAGCGGATGTCTCTAAGGCCCTGAATCATCTCTCCATTATCTATGCTAAGCACCCAAGCGGCTCAAAGATTGACGGTGCTTTGATAACCATCCTCTCGAGATCTTCTGCCTATTCTCTAGATATTTTTCCTCCTTTCGTTTCCTTAATCTAATTTTCGATTTAATGAAACGTATGTAACTTATAGCAATACTACTCATTCTATGATGGGCCTGACCTTAATCCCAAGCTTCTCAGCTAGTTCTTTAGCTCCTTCGTCCACGAGTCCACCGATTATAACCAAGGAGGGCTTTATTCCTATCTTCTTAGTGTAAAGCTCTCCTGCCCTATACAATTCCGCCAAGTCACCCTTGGAGATCCTAGACTTCACCTCAATCAGTATGTGCTTTCCATCCTTCACCAGCACATCTACCTCTACCGTTGCTGGATGACCGTAAACCAGCCCTTCCTCGTCCTCAATGATGAACTTACCAACCTCAGCAACACCAAATTCCTCCTCTATAACTGTCTTCATGCCCTCCCTGAAGGCATCCTCTGAAATAACTCCAAACCTATGAGCTATCACGTTAACGAGCCTTTTCAGTTCCTGCTGTCCCTTTTCCAGCCTCTGTTGACCCTCTTCAAGGGAAACGATTCGCTCCTCAAGCCTCTGCTGACCCTCCTCCAGCGAGACAATTCGCTCCTCCAGCGAGGTTATTCGTTCCAGTATCTCCTTGTATCCTATGAGTCCAGCTACAGCATGCCTAAACTCTTTATCTTTCTCAAGTAGCTCGAGTAATTCTTCCTTAAGGGATTGCATTCTTCTCCACCATTACCTCTCAGTAGCTCATTAAAATTCATTCCTATGGAAAGTTTTTCATCTGTCCTGTCCCGGATATTCCAAGCCCTCAAGATGTGTTGATTAATTGAGAGATGAGGAAGGTGCGAACCAGTATGGCCTTTCCGATTTGGGGATGCTTGATCATCGAGAAAACTTAGAATGAGGGTACCGCTGCAATAGATCTTTTTAATAACATCACATTTAACATACTCAATGAGAGCTGATTATAGGGATCTAGTTTTAGAGCTGGTTGAATCTAAAAGGAACAGATTCGTCGAGATATCTGATACCATATGGAAATACGCCGAACTAGGCCTCAGAGAGTTTAAATCTTCTAGGCTGCTTGCTAACGAGCTCGTAGCCAATGGATTCCATGTAGAAATGGGGGTTGCTGGAATGCCAACAGCCTTCGTAGCTACATGGGGGAAAGGAAGGCCCACAATAGGTATAATGGGCGAATACGATGCCCTTCCCGGTTTATCCCAGAAGGTAGCCCCGCAAAAAGAGCCCCTAAAGCCCGGAGCCCCGGGTCATGGGTGCGGACACAACATACATGGCACCTCGGGGCTAGCAGCAGCTCTGACAGTTAAAGAGGTCATGAGAAGGCTCGACTTGGAAGGTACGATAAAGTTCTTTGGCACACCAGCTGAGGAGAACTTCAGTGGAAAGGTATACATGGTCAGAGATGGCCTCTTCGATGATGTAGATGCGGTTTTATCCCACCACCCATCTGATATGAATTCAGCATCTCTGATGAGCTCTTTAGCCGTTAAATCTGCCAGATTTCACTTCTATGGTATCGCCTCCCATGCAGCAGCCTCTCCCGAGGAAGGAAGGAGCGCCTTAGATGCAGTCGAGCTAATGAACGTTGGAGTAAATTACCTGAGGGAACATGTGATTCAGGAAGCTAGGATACACTATGTCGTGGAGAAGGGGGGAGAGCAGCCTAACATAGTACCGGACTATGCTAGAAGCTGGTACTACGTCAGGGCCCCGGAGGTGTATCAGATGGAAGGAGTATACAGGAGGGTGTTGGATGTGGCCAGAGGAGCGGAGCTCATGACAGGTACCAAGATGAAAGTAGAGCTCATAGATGCCATGTACAACGTCATCCCTAACAGGCCCATAGCTGAGAGGATAGTGAGTAATATGAGGGAAGTCGGGATACCTCCTCTCTCAGATGAAGAAAGGAAGTTCGCGGAGGAAATGGCTAAGACAATACCAGATGAAATAAAGGAGAACAGATTGAGGAAATCTAAGAGACCTGGTTGGGAGAGGCTGTTGGGGAAGCTGATCGATGATGAGGTGCCTGACCCTTGGGGCGATGGGGAATATATGATGGGATCGACTGATGTAGGTGATGTAAGTTGGAAGACCCCTGCCTTAGAGTTCAGTACGGCAGCTTGGGTTCTGGGTACTCCTTTCCATTCTTGGCAGAGCACTGCTCAGTCAGGATCTCCTCTAGCGCATAGATCCCTGATCTTTGCTGCCAAGGTGATGGCCATCACAGCCCTAGATCTGATGACCGATAGAGATCTGCTGGAGAAGGCTAAGGAGGATCACACCAAGAGGCTCAGGGGGAGGGAGTACAAACCGCTCATACCTCCAGATCTTAAACCGCCAGTGGACTTCTGGGAGGGCTAAGACCTTTCCCTATTTAATGCGCGCGTTCGGAACCCCCAGATCAATTTAAACGTTGATGTCATAAAATCCCTATATAAAAAGATGAAAAATCCTGTTTTAGGTTATGATGTGATATATTATAACGGTTTTTGACATTAACTTTATATATACAATGGTTTATCCATCGGTTTGTATGCGGCTAGCAGTCTGCATTCTCTACTCTCTTCTTTTCCTCTTACTTGTTATTGTTATGCTTCCTTCTCAGCAACTAAACGCTTTACCTCGTATGCCCCATGGCCCATGTTCCAACACGACTCATTCCATACTGGACTTAGCCCATACAAGGGACCTCAGACGAATAGAACTAAGTGGATAACTCAAGTCTGTAATGAGATTGGTCGGGGTATTACACCGGTTATAGGACCGGACGGAACGATCTATGTCTCTTGTGTTGATAGAAATCTTGTCGCAGTTAATCCCAGCAATGGTAATGTGAAGTGGAGATACGTGGTCACGCGTGACGACCCTGCCTTCGCAACCGGTTCCTCACCTGCGGTAGGGAGGGATGGAACGATATATCTCCCTGTAGATGAGATTGTGCATAGGAAGGGATACCTCTACGCGTTTTATCCTGATGGTATAAGGTTCAGGGTAGAGTTAGAGGAGAGGCCGATTAATTCGCATATAACTATCGGTCCCTACGGAAACATATATGTGGGTTCTATCCGACGAGGCGAATTAGGCATTGTTTCCAAAGCCCACCTGTATTTATTCTACCGAATGGAAGGTTGATGTTTAAGTCTGACGCGAAGATAGTATCATCGCCCGCGGTCGGCTCTGATAGGACGATATACTTAACTGTAGTGGGCGGCGATGTTTATGCTCTTTATCCAAATGGGAAAGTCCGCTGGAAGTATCAACAAGACGGCTGGTTCAGCGGAACCCAATCCATTACCATAGGGCCGGATGGAGATATATATTTCGGAGTTTGGAACATGTTATACGCTATTTCCCATGTCGATGGATCTTTGAAATGGAGGTGTTCGTTCCATTCATTCGTGGTCTCCACGAAATGGAGAGCATCCGTGGCAGTAGGGCCCGATGGGACATTATACGTCCCTGGAGATGATGGAAAGTTACTAGCAATAACCACGACGGGAAGGGTTAAGTGGGTCTTCGAGCCCCCTGTAAGGTTAGAACCAGCCGATTACAGTCATCCTGCCCTCTCACCGGTCGTCGGATCGGATGGGACAATATACTTTGGAGTTTATGATAGCTACTACTTCTTTGCGGTTAATCCAGATGGCAGTCTTAAGTGGATGTACAGAACATCCAGCCTAATAGAATCTTCGGCGTCAATAGGATCGGATGGGACAATATACTTTGGCACATTTGGTGGTAACCTGTACGCGATAAAAGACATGCCCGTGCTAACATTCTCTACCCTTCAATCTACGCAAACTCAGGCTCAACAGTCTTCTACAAACTCGTTGATAACGGCTACCTTGGTCCTCCCCACAAGCACGACCTCTTCCACCGCCAGAGGAGCTACCACAAGCGAAACCACCACTTCTCAAGGATTCACTAGCTCTTCTCCAGAGGTTAGAGGCCTCCTACTAAGCCCAGCTTCGCAGGAAGTTAATGCTGGCGACATCGCTGTTTTTGACCTATGTACCAACCTCAGCTCCCCTAGTTTCAGGATATTTAACCTGCCCACGGGCTACAGGTATATTATAACTCCTACTACTCAAGGTTGCTACAAGCTCAAGATATTCACTCATCCCCTCTCCTACGGCAGATTTGATATGGCTATCATTGCCGGTTCTAACGAACAGGAGGAAAGACAAGAATTCTCATTAACGGTTAGGAAGGCAGTAACAAGTTCTCCAAGGAGTAACTCAATAAGCTCTTCTCCAACCTTAACTTCAGGCGCTCCTACCAGCTCTCTCCCACCTTCACCTGCTACCCAAGAGCAGGGACGACCAACAAATTCGACCGGGCGACTGTCTACCACGGGTCGGCCTCAAACGACCACTATAGTGACTGTTGTGAAGAAAGGGGAACCATTAACCACTACTCTGCTAGTTACAGGAAGCTTCGTTGCTCTCCTACTGTTACTCATAATTCTTCTCTTGAGGAAGAAGGGATAGTTTCTCCACCATCCATCCTTAACAATAGAATGACCCTTCATTTCACCACAGGTCGTATTCCCTTGCATCTACATCTTCTTTACCTGAAGGGGATCCTAGAAGCAAAAACCATTAATCTAATCCTCTGTCAATTTTCTATAGAGCCTTCGCCCAGTATTATCCTTTATACCACCGTTTTTTAGAGCAGAAATTATGAGATCGGGTCTATCTGTAGTTATGGCATCCACCCCCATGGATGCCAAGGAAAGGGCCTGATCAGCATCATTCACGGTCCATACATAGATCTTTCCTCCTGCTTGTCTCAGATCCCTGATCAAATCCTCATCGACGTAGGATAGCTCTACCGAGAGGCCATCAGCGAGGGCATCCCTCATCACCCTTACTGGGTCAACCGGCCTATCTTGGATCGATGCTAGGGTCGATATCCCCTCATCCTCAAGCTCTGGTTTCAACGTTCTGAGGAGGTTATGATATTTTGAGCTTATCAATACGTTTTCTCCGCTTGGTAAGGAACGAAATATGTGAGGATCTACGCGAGGCGTCTTCAGATCAACTATTAGCGTTACATTCCTCTCAAGGACCTCCCTCACTATATTCTCAAGGGCATCTCCCTTGGGTTCCGGGAAGAGTATCCTCCTCAGGAGAGCTTCTCTGAGTGTGGCAGGCTTTATACTCCCACTTCCATGCTTCACCTGATGGCCAGCTATATCCACTTCTACGGCATCTACCCCGGAGTGAAGGTAGAACCTCAGCTTAGTGAGCGTGTTCGCCCTGTGACCTACTATCAGAGGAAGCATCCATGTGGCAAGACATAAAACAATTTAAAGGTAGTTGAGGGCACTGGGGTTACAATTAATACGCATCAATGCACCATGGATCGATGATCTGGAAGGACATGCTGCTGGATCTCTACCTGAGGAGGGCTGAAGGTACGATATTAGAGGTTGGAACTGGCTTCGGCGAGAACTTAGCCCTCCTGAGGAAAGCATTCCCAGATTCAACAATAGTTACAATAGATCCGAGTGTGCATGCTAGCAGGTATGCTGAAGGTTCATATTTCGTGCAGGCAAAGGCTGAGCGACTTCCATTCAGAGATGAGTCTTTTGATATGGTATCATCTGCAACAACAATGCACCATATGAGGAATATAAGGTCAGCCTTAGAGGAGTTTAGGAGGGTACTTAAGTGCAAGGGGCGCCTGATCATAATGGATTGGACTCCAGATTCAAAGTACAATCCTCACAGCAGGGAAGTAGTCGCTAATAGCATGAACGAAGTTATCTCATCGATAGATCACTACATACAAGTGATACAGCTGAATGAGGAGGAAGAATTCTACGCCATATGTGGAGCTAAGCTCTGTTGAGCTTTCTTATGGAAAAGAAAGAGGGGAGAGGTGAGATCCTTTTTATAGGCCTAGGTGCTCAAGCATGTGATGGTAGTAATCTACTGGCATCAGGTTCCAAAAGGCTCTCTCTACAACCTCAGAGAGAGCTGGATGTATGTGCATTCCATTGGCCATTGCCATGTAAGTGGGATCTCTGGAGTACATGAGGGTCACTATCTCCTGTATGAGTATGGAAGCATGGGGCCCAATTATGTGGGCTCCGACTATAGTTCCCGATTCCCTGTCCACTATGACCTTGACGAAATAATCCTTGACCCCCATGGCTTCTCCTCTAGCGGTGTCCTCATACTTGGAGAATCCTATCAAAACTCGATCCTTGCCTAATTGCCTGATCGCTTCTTTCTCCTTCATGCCGACGGCAGCTATTTCGGGATGAGTGAAGACTGCATGAGGTATCGCATGGTAGCTCATCTTGATCTTATGGCCCATTATGTTGTAGAATATGACTTTTGACTCGTAGTTGGCGACGTGCTTGAACATGTACTTACCGTTTGCATCTCCACAAACCCATACTCCCGGCTGAGATGCTTCCAAGTATTCATTGACCTTTATCCAACCATGCTCATCGGTCTCTATACCTGCCCGTTCCGGATGGAGTATATCAGAGTTTGAGGCCCTTCCCGCAGCTATTAGGATTTCATCCGCGACAAAGCTCACCTCCTCTCCTGTTTTCCTGTTTACAGCTATTAGCTCCTTCTTTCCATCCGAGGTCTTCTTAGCTCTGATAACTTGGTGATTCGTGTATATATCCAAGTATTTCTGCATCTCCCTCTTAGCAAGTCTAGATACCTCTGGCTCCTCTTGAGATAATATTTCAGGCAAGTACTCCAGTATCGTGACCTTAGTTCCCATGGCTGAGAAGAAATGGCCAAACTCAGCCCCTATGTACCCACCACCGACTATTAGCAGGCTCTCTGGCTTCTTGAATAGGCGGAATATCGTATCATTTGTCTGATAACCGACCTCCTCTATACCCTCTATCGGAGGTATGTACGGCTTCGATCCTGAGCATAGGAGAATTAGCTTCGATTTTATGAGTTTGTCCCCAACCTTCAAGGTGTAAGGAGCTACGAACTCCGCCACTTCAGGGTAGTAGTCTATGCTCGGATGCTGGCTTAATCCTCTCCTTATCATCTCGATCTCAGGATCTATCAGGCTACGCATCCTCTTCATTACCCTCTCATAATCCACTTTCTTTATCTCAACGTCTATTCCAAACTTGTGAGCATCGCTAACGATCCTGTAAACATCAGCTGAGTATACCAATATCTTAGATGGGATGCAACCTCTAGTGAGGCATATCCCGCCGGGATCGTCCTTATCTATGACAGCCACCTTCATATCTGGATTCTGATTGATCAGACCATCAACTATGTTCATGGCGCTTCCAGTACCAACGGCAATTAGATCGTACTCTATCGTTTCTTCGTTTTTACCCTTACTCCCATTCCCGCTATCATTCATAGGCATCCCTCAAGTTAACATTGATTTATTAAAAGACCATTGCCTTGCCTACAACTGCCTTCGATTGCGCCAATAGTTCGATGGTTTCTATTCACTGCGCCCATATTAATATCTCGAACCAGTTAAGATGGAAGGATGGATAAATACTATATCTACTATCCAATCGCCATGTTAATCCTTATGCTGCTCTTCTTCTCTCTCCTACCCCTGATATTCCTTCTTTTCTTGGGGATCGTGGGAAGAGCCTTTGTGAAGGTGGGTTTAACCCCATTTCAGACGTGGATACTTCTACTGACGTCCCTCGTAGGAAGTGCTGTGAATATACCAGTGGCGGAGAAGAAAACCTACCAGCTTGTGGATCAGGTCGAAGTGATGAACTTCTTTAGGATACAGCTTCCTCCCATCAAAGTTGAAAGGAGGATTGTGATAGCAGTAAACTTGGGAGGAGCGATAATTCCAACGATATTCTCTCTCTACCTTTTATATAGAGTTGGGTTAAGGTTAGGAATCTTGGCCTCTCTATTGCTGGTCATAATAGTTTCTTACGTATTCAGCAGGCCCATTAGAGGAGTTGGAATAGCTATGCCCTTCTATATAGCTCCTATAGCGGCAGCTTTAGGATCGCTCTTCTTCGCACCTCACCTAGCTGGCATAAGCGCTTACGTTTCTGGGACCTTGGGAACCCTGATAGGTGCTGATCTATTGAGGCTCAAAGATATAGATAAGATAGGAAGCGGGTTCGTTAGCATTGGAGGCGCTGGAGTATTCGATGGAATATTCCTCTCTGGAATCTTGGCAGTACTGCTGAGCTGAACCTAAGACATCCTGGCTACATGCAAATTTTTATTTACCACTAGCAGAATAAACCGATTAAAATGGAGAAAATAAAGAAAAGGATGTTTCTCTGGCTTGCTGTTATAGCTTTAGCCTTTATTGTTGGTTATTTACTTGATACAGCTTACCCCTACGAGTTCCCCATCTACCTGAGGATACTTGGCCTGCTTGGCATGATAGCAGCGGGATTACTGCTCAGGATCTCTGGTAGGATGCTAAAGAAGTTTGGAGAGCCGGAGGAGTGGGGTTGGACTACCAAGCTTGTGACACACGGTGTATACTCCTGTGTGAGGCATCCCCACCATTTCGGCATAGGGCTGTTCGTGACATCGTTTGGATTGTTAGTTGGGGGCTACTTCACATTCCTCCTACTTACAGTAATGATATGGATAGCTGTGGTAACATTCCTGCTTAAGGTAGAGGAGGTAGAACTAAGGGAGAAGTTCGGAAGCCAGTATGAGGAGTATAGCAAGAAGGTCCCGATGATCGTTCCAAAGCCCATATGCCTGATAAGGGAACTGATTCATCCATCCATTCGCTAGCTGGGATGATGGCTCTCCTTAAGTGGTTTTCGCTCGTGCCTTATATTCCCCCACAAATTCTATTATTGCGTTCACAAAAAGTGGAGCCATTATTAGCATGAAATCTACCAATGTTGTAGTATTTCAGAGAGAATTACTGCCCCGATCATCCAGGGCATGGGTCCCCCCCAAAAAAGAAGATAGAAACTTGATTATCGGATGCCTTTTTCTTCCCCCTTCACCTCATTGTAGCCGTACTTCTTTAATCTCTTAGATGCTTCTTCTGAGGTCAAGCCATGCAGTGCTTCAAATCCGTGGAGAGTTTTATCTAGTTCTTCAATTAAATTTACATCCAAGCTTCTAGGCCCAATCTCATATAATTTTTGCACTTCTTTGATAAAATGAGGCCTGCTAGCAGTGGTGTATAAAGTGAGCTATTTATCAAAAAGCTTCACCTAAAAGGCAAATTATTTATCTCCTTAATTATGCCTACACTCATTCCTTCCCGGGTTCGTGCTTCACTGGGCTATTCCCTCTTAGTATTACATTAACAAACTTCACATTTTTCCCCACTCTCGCCTCTATTTCCGCCAGCAGGCCAGGATCTTCGAGATCCCTGACCTTATCTCCCTCTATTATGTTCAGATGTGGCTTAGTATTTACCTCTATCCTAGTCTCACTGCCCAAGTGAAGCAGGTCAAGGAGGCCCAGATCCCTCAGCACTAGCACGTTGGAGTAAAGCGTGGAGAAGCTTAATGTAGGGAAGTTACTCCTCACAGCTTCATGTACTTCCCTCAGAGAGGGATGCTTCGGTCCAAGCTCCTCTATAATCTCTACCAGCTTAAGCCGCTGAGGTGTCAGCTTGTATCTAGCTTCCTTGAGTTTTCTGAGCGCCTCCTCCTTCCACATTCCATGGAGATTCCCAGCGACCTTATAAAAACCGTATTAATTAGTAATAATTTCTAATCAGAAATATTTATTAATTAGAAAAGGATTCCATGATGGTGGTAGGATGCCGGAGAGAAATAGGCAATTGATAGAGAAGGCCGGTATAGATGTGGGAAAGCTTCTGGACATGCTAGTTAGGGCAGCTGCAGCTGAGCTGACCACCTACTACTATTATACCATACTAAGGAGCCATGCAACGGGGATAGAGGGAGAATCAATAAAGGAAATAGTGGAGGATGCCAGAATAGAGGACAGAAATCACTTCGAGGCTCTAGTGCCAAGAATATACGAGTTAGGTGGGGATCTTCCCAAGGACATAAGGGAGCTGGCCGATAAGTCGTCATGCATGGACGCATACCTGCCAGAGGAGCCTAGCCTGAAGAACATCCTGAAGGTGCTTCTTGAGGCAGAGAGATGCGCTGTTGGAGTATACACTGAGATATGCAGGTACACTTATGGAAAGGATCCGAGAACCTACGATCTAGCTCTAGCTATACTCAACGAGGAGGTTGAGCACGAAGCTTGGTTTGAGGAGCTGCTGACAGGAAAACCGAGCGGTCATTTCAGGAGGAGCAAGCCTGGAAAGAGTCCCTATGTATCTAAGTTTTTGGTAGGCTGATCCCTACATTCTTTTTATTTAGTTAATGTAGAGCTTTTCTAGTTCCTCACTACTCCTGCAGGAACACTACCCTGATTTTTCACATTTCAAGCGAGATTTGAAAGGAAGAGGCAATTTGCATATAAGTGCTCCCTCGAACTTGGAGCGATGAATCTTCTCTATGAGTTAAGTACTAGAAGGGGAGTGCTGAGATTGGTGGAGGGGAGATTCAATGTGCTGCATGAGATACCTCTGAGAGGTTCCCTCCTGAGAGCTATGGAGGACATGGAAGCTCATTGGAGCGTAGCAGCATTAGAGGGGAATGAAAAGATTCTCGGAGAGGTTGACGCTCTTTGCTTCCTTCGGGAAGGTAAGACATGGCTCAATGCCTTCGAGTTTAAGACATCCCTAGATCCTGCAGAGATAATTAAGCAGGAAGGCAAGGCCAGATTGGTGATCAGCCTAGCTAAAATGTGGCTCGAGTCCAGAGGGATTGATGTAGTTAGCTGGAGCTACACTGTGGTAGTTAGAAGCAGGATGGATGGATATGGATATCAGAGAGCAGAGCTGGGTAGGAAAGGGATAGGATCCCTCACTTGGATGGAGATAGATGATCTGGGCAGGTACATATTCAGGAAGATTGTGAGGAGAAATCTAGACGAGCTTCCTCGCATAATTACTGATAAATCCAAGAGCAGAATGAGAAGTTCGGTTTTATCCAACAGGAAAGCTGTTAGAAGGGAAATAAAACTATCAGACCATGGAAAGTCGCAGTTGCAGGCTGAAATATAAATTCCACGTGCATCCATTCCATCCCATCTTAGAGAGATGCTATGAAATCATTTACAGCAAGGGTATGTAAAAACATTTAGAATAAGGGAATGGCACTTATTGCAAGCTAACTCCCAGGAAGGAGGAAAAGGAATTTAGCACACGCAGTATGAGGAGGAGGAAAGCGTCCATGGTAGTTCCTAAAGTAAGCTTCCCTGACTAGGGAACTGGTGCATCTCCGTTCGATAGGCAGGCGTATTATTAAGCCGTCATCGCGGGAGATCTAGGTGCAAGATGAAGTACAAGATATTGGGAGATAATCTGCAGGTGATCCTGATCGAACTCTCTCCCGGAGAAAAGGTCTATGCTGAAGCTGGAGCTCTGAATCACATGTCAGGAAACGTAAGAATGTACGTCAAGGCTAAGGGAGGATTGGGAGCTAGCCTAAGGAGGGCCATCTCCGGCGAGACATTCTTCGTGACGGAATTCTCAGCCGAGGGAGGTCCGGGTATAGTATCTTTCTCCGGAACCGCACCTGGTAAGATAGCTGTCCTCGAGCTGGATGGTACTAAGGAGTTCCTCGTCCAGAGAGGAGGATTTCTGGCCGCAGAGGATGGAGTCGAAGTGACCGCAGGCATCGCTAAAAAGCTTGGCGCGGCTTTATTCGGCGGAGAAGGTCTCATAATGGAGAGGGTTCGTGGAAGGGGAAAGGTGTTCATACATGCCGCTGGAGACTTCATAGAATATGATTTAGCTCCAGATGAGGTTATAAAGGTCGACACAGGCAACTTGGTTGCTATTGAAGATTCCATAGACTTCGACATCGAGAGGGTCGGTGGAATAAAGTCCATCCTGTTCAGTGGCGAGGGCCTGTTCTTCGCAGTTCTTCGAGGTCCGGGGAAAGTAATACTCCAGTCTATGAACATATCCGCCCTAGCTAGGGAATTGGCTAAACACATACCTCACTCCGAAGGCGGAGGGTTCTCATTCTCCTGGGGCTGAAGCCCATGCGGGGAAGGGATGTCCTAGCCCTAACAATCTTGGGGCTCATCGGGATCTTGTTAGGAGGACTCGCCCTCTGGTTTATCCTCAATTATCTCCCCCTGATCCTAGCGATAATTCTAGCTGTTATAGTGGCCTTCGTGGTAGTAGTTGCTGTGGCGGCATTCGTGGGATTCTTCACGGCAGCTGTTGGCGCCCTGTATTACTCCCTGACTAAGAAACCAAGAATAGCTGGCAGACCCATAAAGATGGAAAATGTTGAGGAATTAGATAAGGAGAGGGGAACCTTTAGGAGAGAAGAAGATTCAGGGAAATAGATATAGCCAGCAGGCGAGGTATTATAATAGCAGAATAAAAGAAAAGAGATCTGGCTTGAAAGGTTCTACACAGACTACTCCTTGGCTCTCATGAAGTATTCCACGAATGGGAGGATCGCTCCTGGTATCGTGAAGAAGAGGAATATCTCCCACAGTATTGGAGATATATCAAGCGTCACGGTTACAGGCCCCCCGTAGTTCAAGGAAGCAGTTATAACACCTCCATTCATGAAATAGAGGATTATGGCAAATCCCAAAATGGATTCTAGGGCTCCTATTAGGGGAGAATATATCGTTCCCTTCAGAGCTGTGGCTGCCAGTGATAGCCCTATAAACAGCAGTACTATGATGAGAAGGTTCCCCCCGCTCTGAGTCACTTGTACTTGGGGCAGCCCGCCCAAGAACCTATCGATCACTAAGGGGATGAGCAGGGCGAATAGCAACCAGTAATAGAGACCCCACAGGATACCCTCCACCGCAACATCCACGATCCTTTTCTTCCAATTCAATTCCTCTCACCAGCCACCGTTCTGCTTACTGCTAGGGGGAATATGCCTCCTATCTTAGCATTCATCGTGACTGCTACCTCGCTGATCTTCCTTGGGAGCTGACTAACATCTATTTTGATGGTCAACGTGCTCCCGTTTCTCATGAGAGGAGAAGAAGCACTTCTCGTAACCTCTCTCCCCTGCCCCTTGAATGTAACGGATAGTGCAACATCGGTAAGTTCGACGCTTCCATGGTAATCAAATATTAAAGCGAGGTAGTTCCCCTCTACCTCAGTGAAGATCCTGGATTTTCCATTACGGAGATCCATGACGAAAGCCAGTAGGGGATAGCTCACACCCAGTAGAAGAAGAAATCCAACCACTAGAAGGGCTGCCCTAAGCCCCCTCACCTTCTTTCCCTCCTCTAAGCAGGGAAACGGAATGCCTTATGAGGGTAGCTCCAGCTGCTAGAGCTATACCTAGGAATGCTATCTTGAAGAGTAGTTCCATTAGGAGACCACTGCTCTGGGTAAGGGCATCCATTATGTTCTTAGCCCCTTTTAACTGCACGCTGACGTTCATATATTCATAGAGGGAGAAGAAGAAGACTACGGCTACCATGAGAAGCCCTATAATTAGGAGGAGGATCCCGCTTCTATAAGTACCATTCTGAGTCATAGGTAGATAGGGAGCTCGAAGCGTTAAAACATTCCTGAGGTACTAAGATCACTGGCTCAGCTGATGGATCGTATACCATATACAAACGGCGATGGGAGGAGGGAAAAATTCAAATCTTTAACGTCTCTCGATAAGTGGATGAGGAGCATCACAGTTGCCTTGGGTGTAGACGATGACGATACGAGGTTGAGCGAGGAGCATTTTGGGGACTCCAAATACTATCTAATCTACGAGGTCAGGGAAGACGGTACCTATAAGCTAATTGAAAAGAGGCTCAACAGGGTCAGGGAAATGGAGGAGAGAGAACATGGAGATCCAAGGAAATTTAAGGCAATAGATAGCTTACTAGAAGACGTGGATGTCTTTCTTGCAGGCAGAATGGGACCAAATTTCCTGAGGGTATCAAAATCGAGGCACTATCCCATGGTCGTCGGGAGGAAGACGGTTAAAGAAGCTCTTTCTCTGCTGATAAGAAAGTTAGATGAGGTTATGAGTGAAGTGGAGAGGAGGAGGTCGATGAAGCACCAACAAGAGCCGTTCTGACTTCCGGCTATCTCTGGGATAAGATTATAGGTCATGGAGTTTCCCTTTCTACTTCACGCTGTAATAGTTCCATCTTTTTCCTTCGTAAGTAAGCTTGCTACCACTAACTAATGTAATGCAAATGATACAACTCCCCAACAATGGAACTGATGAATTTATCTTATGTAAGTCTCTCAATGCTTCAATGGAGCTGACAATATTAGCTCACGGCGACTCGGATGGAGTCGTTTCCGCTTCGCTCGCTCTAGCTGCTCTCAAGAGCAGTTATGATAAAGTAAATGTGTACTTCACTCATCCCTATGGATTAGTTGAGGACTTCAAGGCTTTCGCCAAGGGAGATGTTGTCATAGCAGACATAGCCATAAGCGAGGATAGATCCCGTGAAGTGGTCGACCTCTTCAACCGATATGAAGGAAAGATAACCTACATAGATCACCACCCGCCGCCCAAGGATGTGAGCCTCAAGGAGCTTAACGCCAAGGTCGTTAGATATGAGGATGCCGGATCATCCTCGGAGATGACTTTCAGGCTTTTCTCTCAACTCCTTCCATTGGATTATGATAGGATAGCTCTCTATGGAGCTATAGCAGACTACTCAGATCTAACTAGATGGGTGAAAAGGGCCCTAGCCAGATGGGATAAGCGGCAGATCTACTTCGAGGCGGGTATTTTATTTCAAGGGTTGGAAGGATCGAGGAAAATGCATGACTTCAAGAGGGAGGTGGTGCTCCATCTCTCGGAGGGTAAGAGACCATCTCAACATTCAGAACTCCTGATAAGGTCCCTTATGCAATCTATCAGGAACGAAGAGCTTTATAGGTGGGTTAAGGAGAACGTGAAGGTCAGCGGGATGGTAAGCTATGTGGTAGATCCCCCTGGGAGCGTAGGAATAGCAGCTACCTATGCTAAAGGTTTGAAAGGAACACCTATAGGACTGGCTGCAGAGAGGAGAGGTAAGATATATTCGATAAGCTTAAGGGGAGATCCGAGCGTAATAGATCTGAACGAGGCCTTGAGAGAAATAGCTCATGAGCTAGGAGGAAGTGGAGGAGGTCATCCTGAAGCCGCTGGCGCTAGAGTACCTGTTAAGAAGCTTGATGACCTCATATATTTGCTAAATAAGGCGGTCTGAAGCCATCATGAAAATCAAGATAAGATCAGCAGGCCCTATGTAGCAAGGCAAAGGAGAAAGAAAAGAGAAAGGGGGAAGAAGGATGATACCAGTTACAGCGTCAATTCAAATATGAGGACATCCGGTTCGTTTCCCTTCCATTGAGAGAATCCCATCTCCCTCAGCCTATCTGCTACCCTAGATAGGTCCTCGGGTATCATGAGACCAACCCTCCTGTCAAGCTTCGCAGCAACGGAACCCATCTCTTCAATCAGCTTCTCCGTCATCAGGTAATCAAATGGTGTGAAGATACCCGACCGCTCCTTCGGAATGAAAAATCCACTCTCACCTCTACCCTTAAATGCAACTACATTCTTCCTAAGCCAATCGAGGGACTCATCGCATCTCTTAATGAATCTCCATCCCACAGGAACTATATCTACATTAGGGAGCCTTGGTTCCGTCTCTTCTACATAAACTTCGCTTCTTACATCTCCAGTTAGATGGTAAAATCTCTTCACAAGCTTAAAACCCCTTTTGTAACCTAGATGTATGCTCGCCCCGTTCTCCCTATGGGTAGCAAACATCAAGCTACTAATTATCCCCCTCTCCGACAGTTCCTTTCCGTAGGATATGAGGAAATCGTGAAGGTCATTCGCATAGCCCCTCCCCCTGTAGGACGGGTGAACCCTAAGTCCCTCCATCCATCCAACACCGCATGGAAGGACGGTCAGCTTAGCGGTGGCTACTGCTTTCCCGTTCACATCCACCACGAAGAAGTTCCCATCATCCAGCCATTCATGGAAGACCCTCGGGAGATAGTCGTGGCCCTCCCAGGTCAGCTTCCCTATCTCCTCTATAGATTCAAAATCATCGATCCTGGCTTCCCTTATCATTCTCATCTAACATCGATCAAGCAAGGGTAGAATAACTAAAATAAATTAAAATTAAAAATAGGGAGTTAAAGCCTCAGTTAGGAGTGATGAGCCCTATGAACTCCCAGGCATCCGTAGCCTTTGGACCTGTACCATCTAGACGTTTAGGAAGGAGCCTGGGTATAAATAACATCCCAGATAAGGTATGCTCTTATGCATGCGTTTACTGTCAAGTTGGCAGAACTTTGAGGATGGAAATAGAGAGAAGGAGCTTCTATCGACCGGAATACATACTTAGGGAGGTAGAGAAGAAGGTCAAGGATGCATCGGATAGGGGAGAGGAAATAGATTACTTAACGTTCGTCCCTGATGGAGAACCTACCTTAGATATCAATTTAGGTGAAGAAATAGATCTTTTAAGAGATCTAGATATTCCAATAGCGGCTCTAACTAACTCTTCTCTGATATGGAGGGAAGATGTAAGGAGGGACCTCTCGAAACTGGACTTCGTTTCACTTAAGGTGGATGCTGTCAGCGAGGAACTGTGGAGAAGGGTGAACAGGCCTCACAAATCATTGGTGCTGGAGGACATTCTGAGGGGAATGATCTACTTTAGAAACGAGTTTAGCGGGAAGTTGGTTACGGAAACCATGTTGATAGATCAGATAGGCTATGAAGGTGAAGGTGGAAGTGAGAGTGAATTTGAGAGATTAGCTGATTTCTTAGGAAAGTTAGAGCCAGACGTAGCATATATAGCAATCCCTACCAGACCTCCTTGGGAGGATTGGGTTAGGCCAGCCAAGGAGGAGGTGATAAACAAAGCCTTCCAGATACTATCTGAGAGGTTGGGACCTGAAAGGGTTGAATACTTGATAGGATATGAGGGAAATGCCTTCGCATTTACTGGAGATGTGGAGGAAGATCTGTTGAGCATAACCTCGGTACATCCAATGAGGGAGGATGCAGTTAGAGCGCTTCTAAGCAAAGCTGGAGCAGGATGGGAAATGATAGATAAATTGAAGAGAGAGGGAAAGATAGTCGAGCTTGAATATGGAGGGAAGAGATTTTACATGAGGAAGCTAAAGAGCAGGGAGAAGGGAAAAATGGCTGGAGGTAATGGACGGAAGAACTCATCCTCTCTCCATACCTAGATTTGACTATTCCGTCCAGAATTTTCTCAGCTTAAGTAGCTTCTTTGCCTCTTCTTAAGGTGGTGCTCATCCATTTGAGGTAGTCCTCAAGTCCTTCCTCCACCGGAAGAGCTATGATTTCTGGGATCTCGTAGGGGTGAATCTCCCTTATTAGGTCTTCGACTTCTTTGTAAAGGTTCTTCCTGCTTTTGATGAGAATTAAATATTCCTCAGAGGACTCGATACTGCCCTTCCACCAGTATTTGCTCCTTATAGGTCCGATCACCTGAACACAGGCTGCGAGTCTGTTCTTCAGGACCTCATCAGCTATCCTCTCAGCGGCATCCTGAGAATCCACTGTAGTGAGTATGACAGCATACATGACCATATGCAAGAGCGATCTTCTAAATAATAAAAATAAAAAGGGAATGAAAATCGAGCACTACGGACCGAGGCTCACGCGCGATCATCTCTGCGTGATGGTGGGCCTCACTCTCATCTCAAGGGGCTCTAACCTCTTATCCGGATCGAAACCCAATCTCCTTCCAAAAGCCCTTAATCTGCTGATTATCACCTGGCTTCCCAGTCTGATGATAGGTCTCACCAAGTACTTCGTCAGGGGATCATGGACGAACATCTTGAGGGATCTCTCTACCTCGGTAATGACGGTCCTCCAACTCCAGTATACCACGAGGAATCTCGCCTCTGTCATGAACTCGGCTGGATCAAATCCCCTCTCTGTTTCTAAAGCAGCCATTGGGACGAATGCTAAAGAAGCGACGACAAACCTTGCTAGTCCATTCATCTCCTTCCTGTAAACTTTTTCCATGGTGTAAATAAGTCTGGCCGTCTCTAAAGCATCCTCCTCTGTCTCCCCGGGAAGGCCGAGCACTAATGTGTAAGCTGGGAACCAGTAGTTGGAATTGAAGGCATAGGTCCCCTCTAATATGACCTGAGGCCACTCCTCCGGGGAGAAGGGCTTTACCTTATTCCTCATATGCCTTTCTATCAGATATGGAGAGGCTGTTTCCATCCCTGGCTGTATCCCTATCCAGTGACGAGGGCCGGCCCTCAGGACCTTACTGAGATCCGGTAGGAGCCTTGGATCTGCAACCACTGGAGCTATAGAACCATGAGTGGGATTAGCATCATCAACCTCCTTCATTATTCCCTTGAATAGGCCAACTACTGCTTCTCTATTTGGATAGAAATATCTCCTATCCTCCAGCTTGTAAAGGAATATGTCATCGCTGTGGACCCATGCCCTCCTTATTCCACCTCTCCTATTTACTTGGATCTCTCTCAGAATCTTCTCCATTGGCATATATCTGGCTGTCCTTATGTTCGGGAGGCAGAAATCACATCCCCTCCCACATCCTCTCATGACCTCGACCATTCCCTTATAGGCTGGATTGACTATCGGAGGTATCTCATCCACGTTTGGGAAACCCCTTGGCACAATTAACCAGTTAGCGTCGTCCTTCTCTATAGATCTGAATATATCACCAATGACATGCTCTGTTTCCCCCATAACTACATGATCTATTCCCATTTTCTTTGATTCATCTTCTCTCCTCACTAATTGCCATACTCCCTGTCCTCCAACTACTATTTTGAACTTAAGCCCCCTCTTTTCCCTTATTCCCCTTATTCTCCTCACGAGCTCCCTAAACTTATGCTCGGAGAATGACTCGACAGATCCTCCATACGTGAACATAGTGGTGACCGGTCCAAGCCCGAAGGGATCCATAGCGGAGATCCCTACTATCTCGGTATCATCGCCTATGAACCTATGCAGATATCTCGGATGGGCAACGACCACCTCGTCCTCGCTATATCCAGATGAGAGGAGGGCTGCTTCAACCTTTCTCAATGAATACGGCGCTTCCTTCATTATTCCATTAACTTGGGGGAGTTTGGAATCTAGAAATGGGTAGATCAATCGGAGAGATAAGGTATAGGGGGCGCATCCGAAGAAATCCGCCAGGGGAATATCCCTAAAACTGCTCATGAGCGTATCATCTGCTGTTAATACGATCCTAACCATTGCTCTCACCCTCCAGCAACATGAGGGACTCTCTCAGGGAGCTCAAAATTAAATGCCTCATGTAGTCCTTTAATGCTTCATTTTTTACATGTTTTATCTTCATTGTATAATATTTAAGAGATTTTTCCATGTCAGCTAGGATCTGATCTATATCGGACCTTGCAGGGACCCTTAAATCATCTATAAGCTCTCTCACCTCATCTCTGATCCTATAAATCAACCTCTGCTTGTGAGAAGGATCTGGGGTGACTTCTATTAAGCTCAAATTTATCAATTTCTTTATCTCACGTGAGAGAGTAACTCTGGAAACCTTTCCCCTAAGCCTAGCAGCTAATATGTTGAACGAGACCCCTAGGTTAGAGGAGGCTATCTCGTCGAGGATGCTAACATGGATGGGTGAGATAACCATATTCATCATCAACTAGTATATCAATATACCGGTATAAAGATTTACTAGTTATCACGCAAGTAAGGGTTGCATGGTGGAGGAAGAAGGAAAAGAATGAAATAATTAGATTAATAGAATAAAAAGAAAAGAGGGAAAGAATGTATATTAGCTTAGCTTTTATCCCCTGAGGTGGACGATTCTACCTCAGTTACATCTGAAACTGTCTTTAACTGCTCTTTGTACATTTCAACTATTTCCTCCTCGCTCGTAGCGTCTTGCGGCCCTTTGTCCTCTCTCCATCCCATGAACCTCGGAAACCTTATAGCCAAGCCGGCATCCTCCTTTATCCTTCCCCAGCCACAAGTGTGCGTAGGGCTCAGGGTTATCTCGTCTCCTAGGACTTGGGCTACCTTCTGGGGAACGAACCAGACATCTGCTTCTAGGTTAGATACCACGCTTGGATGCCTGTGCTCTATCTTGTAGGGCCCTAAGAGTTCAGGTAGAGATGCAAGCTCCTCATCAGTGAAACCAGAGCCCATCTTGCAGACCGTCTTGAAAGCGTCTTCTTCAGGCGAATATGCGGCCATGAGCAGGGCACCATAGGTTCCCGCTCTCTTACCTTTACCCCAGAAAGCTCCAACGACTACCAGATCGACAGGCTCTATCATCTTGCTTATGTAACTCCTTTTGAGCTTTATCCAAGACCATCCCCTGGTCCCAGCCTGATATTGCGATCTAGGATCCTTCACAACGAGCCCCTCTGTCCCTCTCTCCACAGCGTACTCGAAGAACCTCTCGAGCTCGTTTACATTTCCCTCTATAACTTCATACTCTACTACTCTCACCTTCTCATTTTCGCCTCCTTCTTCCCTCAGCAGCTTCAGGAGATGAGTCCTCCTATCCTCCAGGGGATCATCGAGCATCTCCCTGCCATCCAAGTAGAGGATGTCGAATACATAAGTCACCGTGGGATAAGAGGCCATCGCCTCCTCCACGCCGTACTTTCTCCTCCTGTGCATAAGCTCTTGGAAGGGGAGTATCTCCCCGGTATCTGGATTAACGGCAACGGTCTCTCCATCGAATATAACTTCATGCCCCTTGGCTGCCCTTGCTGCGAATTCCCTCACATCTGGGTATGGTTCCGTTATGTTCTCCAGTCTCCTAGAGAATATCTTCACGGAACCATCCTTCCAGACATGGATCTGCATCCTCTCCCCGTCGTACTTGAATTCAGCAAATATCCTAGGACCTATTTTATCCATTATCTCTTGGGCTGATCTGAGCCTTTGAGCTAGCATAGGCCTAACAGGAATTCCCAGCGTTATCTTTATCTCATCCAACCCCTCAAATCCCTTCGCAGCAACTATCTTCGCTATCTTACCTATATCTGGGAATATGTTATATTTCCTCTCAAGCTGATCTCTGAAGGCCCTTCCCTTAAGGAAGGCTTCAGCTAGGGCATCCAAGATCGTCATGTCCCTGACTCCGAGCCTCAGCCTCTCAGTCACTATCCTCGCTATATATCTGGCCTCAAGAGGTTTTGAATCGCTGAAAAGTCCAGCCAACAACCTTATCTTCATATCTTGGGCCTTATCACCAGTTGCTTGCGAGACCTTCAGGAGGGTATCGAACACATTGTTCACCGTGAGGTCCTCTTGGAAGAAGGACTGGGCCACCTTGTTCTCCACGGACCACTCGGCCAACTTACCTATATCCCCTATCTCCGGATATTTCTTCTCCAGCTTATCTTGAGATATCCCTGTAGCCATGGATAGGGCCTTTAGGAGGAGTTTCTCCCCGACACCTAACTCTATTCCTTCATAGGCCGGTGCTATGCTGCCCAAGGTCAGGTAGACCACCTTATCTAAGACATCGGGAGGTGTCTCTAGGAACAGTTTCTTCAGGTAATCTATCATTTCAAGCCTTCCTGTAGTTGCTTCTATCCTCTCGTAAACCTTGGCCACTTCTATGAAGAGCTTATCCTCTCTCTCACCCATTCACTCCACCTTAATCCTCCTAAAGCCAGCCTCCTTGGGAGGAGCTACTATCTGCAAAATTCCATTAGATAACTTAGCTGTGACCCTTTCCGGATCTATGGGTATGGGCATGCTTATCAATCTCCTGTATCTTATTTCTCTCCCACCTACCTTGGAGGTGGCCTCCACCATTATGGCATCCTCGCTCGCGCTTATCCTTAGGTTCTCTCTAGTCGCTCCTGGAAGGTCTACAGTTACTATAACACCGTCCTTAGTCACCTTAACATCATAGAGGGGTTCCTCAACATCCCTAATTGAGAAGTAGCCCCATCTAACTTCTCTATAAAACCAGCTCATGGTAATCCCTCCCACAACTAACCTATGTAAGCGGGGGCGGGAGACTCCTTCGCCGTCTGTACTGTCCTAGCCATCAATTCCTTCAACTTCAGCCTTATCGTCTCGGATTCTGCTTCTAATTGGCTTAGATCTATGTTGAATCCTAAAATCGGTTCTATAGCTTTCAGCACCTCGGCTGCAGCTCCCGGATCCGGGTACGTAGCGTAGCTCTGGACCATGAGAGCAGCCGCTGGTACCCCCCTCCTGGCCGCTTCCCTGAGGAAGAAAGCAGCATAACCAGATAGGTAGCCCTCCTTCATGAGCTGGCCCTTCAGATCTCTGGCCAGGTTTTTGGCCTCATCACTGCTGAAAACAGTCATGACCTGTGGCTTCTCTATCTTTATCCTGTTCTCCTCTGGAACTCCTCCCACGATCATCGCTAGCTTTGGTCTCTTCCTCGCTATCCAGTCCAGAACCGCGACAGTCAACTTCAACAGGGGATCTATAGGAAGGGGGACCTCCGCTTTAACAACGTAGATACCATCACCACCGTATATCTTGACCGTATGCATCGCGACCCCATCTCTGACCCCTATAACGGGAGGGAAGATGGGCGAATCTATTTTCCCGACCTCCTTTAAATTAGCTGTCCTTATGAGGTGATCTGCAGCTATCACTCCAACTAGACCGGCACCCGGGACAGCCAGTATTAGTATAGGGTTTTTTATCTCGGGAGCCCTCTCCACTATTTCGATGCTCATATTAACCCTTAACATAATCACGTATTAGCCTTTAACCTTAACCGCCTGATCTTCGAGGATTAAAAACCCTCTAAGGAAGTAGGTAATTCCCTCAGGAGGAAGTCCCCTATCTTATCAGACATCTCCCTTCTTCTAGCTTGATGCTCCTCTATAAAAGGAACGAGTATTTCTTTAGCTCTCTTCTTAGCCGCTTTACAACCTTCCTCTGGATTCTCGAAGCACAGCTCCCATATGGAGAAGAAGGACTCGTCGTCTGGGTCGAAGGCCCTTAGGTATGAGAGGGAGGGACATCTCCTCGGAGATGAGCATGCCGACTTCTCTATCTTATCCTTCACCTTTTCCGGGCTATCTGTGAGGAATATGGCTGACTCGGAGTACCTCGTGCCCATCTTGGGCTCTCCCTTCAAGCCCAGTAGAAATTTGCTGTGAATTATGCCAGGCTTCCTGAGATCCAGCTTATCGGCTAGCAGTATGGAGATCCTTATCATGGGATCCTGGTCAACAGCCATCGGTATTATGGCCCTATGCGGCTTCCCGGTCAGGAGCTCCATCATGAGAGCAGGAGCTGCTTGAACGGCCGGATAGAACGATATACCCACGTTCCATGAATCATCTATCTTTAGCAGGCTCTTCAGCTCAGATAGACTTACTTCCTTGGCTAGCTTCAGGCTTAGAGGGTAGAGCCAAGATGATACTTCCGTGTCCCAGATTATGTGGGTCCTTCTCTCATCGAAGCCGAGGGCAATGAAGTCCAGGGCATTATCTAGGGCGTACCCCCTGACATCCTTCAAGCTAAGATCTGGCCTTAGAACGAACTTCTCATCATCAGATATCTGAAAGAAGAACTCCAAGTTCCGCTTCTCCTGCATCCACTTGGCTAGGGTTATGGGGAGGAGGTGACCTATATGCATCTGCCCCGAGGCTCCTCTCCCAGTGAATATGTAGACGTTTGCCCTTCCGTATGCGATATCCAGAAGCGCCAGTCTCAGGAAGCGGTGGGCATAGAAGATTCCCCTGCTTATCAGGTAATGTTCTTCCCCAAATACCTCCCTGAATAGGTTCCTCACCTCGGTCGTGAGTATATCTAGTCCGAACAGGGAGATTAGCTCATTATAGTCTACGAGCTCCCCGCTAACCTCCCATGGGGTTACTTTAAATCCGGGAATCATTTATTCACCCGACCGATAAGCTCAGAGAAGTCGAATACGTCGCCTCTCGGATGAAATCTGAGGCATTTTATGCATGGGAATTCCGCTTTGACCTTCTCGAGCATGTCCTCCCTATCATCGACGAAGAGCACGTCGCATTCCTCCACCCCCTTATCCCTGAAGTGATCTAGAATGCGTCTCATCATCTCCTGCTTCTCCGGATGGGGCTCTATCATGATATAATCGAAGTACTTATCTAGGTAGAATGCCCTGAGGAGCATTAGGGCCTTATCCCTATCGTTCCAACTGCACGTAGATAGGAAGATACCCGAGCTCTTAGTACGGCTTAAGAACTCCCTTACCCCCTTCCTCAGGGTTATTTTCACACCTCTTGAATCGGCCACGATCCTGTCACCTATCCTAGATAGGGGAGGTTCTATGGACGAAGCATCGTGGTAATCCCAAAGCACCCTGTCTAGATCTAGTACTACCAGCTTGATTTTAGCCCTAGCCGGCATCCTCTACTCCCTCTATAACTCCACCCTGCTTCATCAGTAGATCCCTGAGCATATTCAGGGCTCCCTTAGAGTACTTCTCCGCTTCTTCCCTATTCGGAGATGAAGCAATGACGTTTATCCTCAGGATGGGTTTCCTTATCTCATGACCGCTTGGGTGGCTCTTTATGTAGACTGGGAATTCCTTCATTACCCTCTCTATTAGGGGAGCAGCCGCTGACTCTGGCACCCCCTTCACCAAGAGATCTTTGCTCACATAGTGGAGTGGGGGAGCCCTTTCCCTCAAGAGGGGCTCTATCCTCTCGAAGATGTCTTTCATCTCTCTGGGAACTCCTGGCATCACCAATATAAGGGATTCACCCTCCTCGACAAGGATTCCAGGGGCTGTACCCTCGTTATTAGGTACGGGCTTAGCCCCTTCAGGCATCATAGCCATCTTCATTCTATGTTCCGTTAGGGGCATGTTCCTCTCCCTATACTTCTCCTCCACCATCTTCAGGGCCTCGTCGTTCATCACATGCCTCCTTCCAAGGGCCTCAGAGAGGCATTCAGAGGTCTTATCGTCGAAAGTTGGTCCTAGCCCTCCTGTAGAGAGTATTAGAGATGCGCCCTTATCGAGGGCAGTCCTGAAAGCCCAAACTATATCAGCGCAATAGTCCCTGACAGTTAGAGCAGCCCTTACTAGGTAGCCATCTATCGTCAGCTTACGGGCTAACCAGCTGAGGTTCGTATTTACTATCCTCCCATTGAGGAGCTCATTCCCCACAGATATTATCCAAGCCTCTGGTAATCTCATCGCCGAGCGCCTCCTTCAATCTACCTAATCTCTCCTTCGATTTAACCAGTAAAGAGTTAACTATGTTGACGAGAGATGGTACAGCATCCAGTTTTATCACATCCCTCCCCTCAAGCCGAAGGGGCATCTCTATCCTCTCCGTACCTATCGTCTCGATCACTATACCGTCCCTAGCCATGGATATTATACCGGCCCTCTTAAAGCCCGCCCCTCTGAGAACCTTGAGGAGGTGGTTAGCAGGCACCATGCTGCATACCGATATGTGGAGTATTGGAGGGAGCATAGCCAACCACGTATTCCTCCCGATCATAGCTCCTAAGAGGTCCTTCGAGGTTATGGGAGAGTGCCACTTGCCTAGGGTCTTAAGCTCGAACTTCTCTCCCGGCATGCTGGCTTCGTATACCTGTATCCTCCCCGAACAACTGCTCGTTGTGAAAGCATAGGGAAGGGAATTTATCACATTGAGAAGATCTATTATATCCCTATCCACTCTCCCCGCCTCTAAGTGATCTCTCAATACCCTTAAGGTCTCCCTCTTTCTCCTCTGCCAGGCTTCGAAATTCATCGGGAGAACCTCCCGGTGGAAGTAATAATAATTGGTGGCGTAGTAGATAATAGGAAACGGCCTCGAGTAGAGAAAGATTATTGTGGTTGGTAGCTACCAACTGGTCGAGGCCCTCTCACCATGCTGCTATGATCCTGCTCCTATTAGATATCTAGTATGATTCGCTGAATGTAGTACTTAATTTAAAATGTACTTAAGATATGTACTACATTTAAAAGGTAGGACCTATTGAGAGCATGATGATCGTTAAGGTAACGAGGAAGAGGCAGGTAACGATCCCAAAGGAGATAGGGGAAAAGCTCGGTATAGGGGAGGGAGATTATCTCCGAGTCAGGCTGGAAGGGAAAAAGATAGTGATGGAGAAAGTGAGGGGCTTAGAGGACCTTATGGGCATCTTAAACCCAGGTAAACCAGTAAAGGGGATTGCGGAGCAGCTAGACAGGGAGAGAAAGGAGAGTGACAGATAAAGGATCCTTTTACGATACAAACGTGATAGCTGCATATCTCTTCAAGGAGGAGGGAAGGTATGAGAGGGCCTACGAGGTACTGAGGAAATACGGGAGAAGAGCCATCTCCATAATAAGCATCCATGAAATTCACGTTTTATCGATAAGAAGCGGAGTTGATGATAAATTTTTGAGCATAAAGGGCGATCTTGACAGATTGTTCGATGTAATTGGGCTAACGCAGGGAACGTGCATGAGGGCATCCGATCTCAGGGTAGACCTGAGAATACCGGAGGTCGATTCCCTCATCCTAGCCACAGCTGTGGAGAACGGTTACAGGGATTTCTACACGTTCGACGGAGACTTCAGGGATCTTGATGAGAAGAATGTCGGAGTGACTAGGATCCATTATTTAGGCTCCCTTGAACCGTGAGATTCGAGGACGGTCGTAGTCCCGGACATTCTCCACCTTATCCTCCTCAGTATCTTCATCCTCTCCTCCCTCCTCCTATCAGCTAGAGGATCACCACCTTCCATTGGGGGAAGCCTCCTTGGGCCCCTCTCTCCCATACCAACGAATACCATGTAGGACGTAGTAGTATGCCTCACGCCGCTCGGGTTCTCAACCAAGGTCTTGATCGAGATCTCCATAGAGGTGTTCCATACCTTAGTCACCTTTGAGTAGAACCTGACGAGCTCTCCCTTGTGCATAGGCGCATAGAATGCGAGCCTGTCTAAACATGCAGTGACAGCTGGTCCCTTAGCATATCTTAAAGCTGTAATAGATCCTACCTCATCTAATAGATATAGAAGATAACCGGCATACATAATATTAGCATTGATCAGGTGTTCCTCTCTCACTATAGTACTTAAGACAGGCTCATATCCGTTCACATCCACGTAATTCACCCTCTCATGCCTATCAGAGACCCTCTCCTTAACCTCCTCATAGAACTTCCTCCCGAATTCACTACCCTCTATCCTAATGGGGAGATCCCTCGGCCTTCCATCTCTGTCTATGGAAACGTAAGCCAGCATCGCAAATGTGGATGGATTCCTAATCCCCTTCTCAGGATCCTCACCCCACACCTCCACGCTCACAGCGACAGTTCTCTTTGATGTATACTCCGCCCTAGCCTTATATACAACAAGTTCTCCGGGATGTATGGGAGAAAGGAAGTGGAGATCGTCCACGTAACCGACTACCACTGGTCCCCTCGCTAAATTCATCGCCACAGATGACGCTGCGTCTACGATCCATCTCATCATCCAGCCCCCATATAGGGTTCCATAGGCATTGAGGTGGGCGCTTCTCACGATCCTAACGAACTCTACCTCGGTATCTTCCGGTCTTAGCATATGAATTGGGAAGAGGACTAACTAATAATTGGTGGAGTGAATGAGAAGCCGATCTGTGTACGATAGGGTGGTGCTTCCAAGGACTACCGGCAGATGGTCTCATACCGAACCCGCCCATCTCCTCCCATGACGATGGGAAGGATCCCATAGGCTTCAGGTCAAGAGACGCTGTATCGTACCATGGGCTTCAAATAACTAAACAGGTAGGCAGATCAGAATAGGGTAAAAAGAAGTAAGGCAAGATAGGATAAAGAGAGGAAGAAAAGGATCCGAAAATACAATATTGAAGGATCGTAGTATAAACGGGTGCGAATAATGAAGGTAAGTAGCGTTGAGGAGATGAGGGTTTTAGATTCAACAGCAATGGAATACGGCATAGATCAGGATCTTCTAATGGAAAATGCAGGTAACGCTCTCGCGTTTGTGATACTGAGGGAATTCGGCGTAATTGGAAAGAGATTCGCCGTAGTTGCAGGATCCGGGAACAACGGAGGGGACTCTCTGGTTGTCGCGAGGAAGCTCCATTCAAACGGGGGCCTAGTCAAGGTATTTTTCCTGGGAGACCCTGCGAAGTTCAAGGGGGCGGCGAGGAAGAACTATGAGATTGTGGAGAAGATAGGATTGGAAAGACATTACATAAGGGAAGAAGGCATCGATGCCCTGAGAGAAGGACTTAACTGGGCAGATGCTGTGATAGATGGAATCTTCGGCACAGGGCTAGCCAGAGATGTTAAAGGGCTATACAGGGACGCCATAGAACTCATAAATTCCTCAGGCAAGACAGTTTTCTCGGTAGATATACCCTCAGGCATAGGAGGGGATAACGGGAAGGTATATGGAGTGGCTGTGAAGGCAGACTATACCGTCACGTTCGGCCTCCCCAAGCTGGGGAACATACTATATCCTGGGTATCATCATTGTGGTAAGCTCTACGTGTGTCACATATCCTTCCCACCTGAGATGTATGATCACGTGAACGTGGAACTCAACGATCCCCTTCCACTGCCCGAGAGAGTTAAATGGGGACATAAGGGAACATTCGGTAAGTTTCTAGCTGTAGCAGGGGCCAGGAACTATTACGGCGCTCCATATTTCACGGCCCTATCCTTCATGAAGGCAGGGGGAGGCTACTCAAGGCTCGCAGCCCCTAAATCAATCATACCTTTCATAGGAGCTAAGGCCAGCGAGGTCGTATACATACCTCTCGAGGAAACAGATGAGGGCTCCATATCGCTGAAGAACGAGGACTTCATAATGGACATCCTAGACAGGTACGGGATAGACATAGTTGCCTTAGGACCTGGAACTTCCCTGAATGAGGAGACTCAGCAGCTCATAAGGAGACTCGCAGTTGAGATAGATAGACCAGTAATAATAGATGGAGATGGCCTTACAGCCCTGTCACGGGATCCTACTATAGTTAGGGAGAGGAAAGCTCCCACGATCCTAACCCCTCACATGGGAGAGATGTCTCGTCTGACAAATTTTGATATAAGCGACATAAATTATAGGAAGGTCGATGTGGCCAGGAAGTTAGCTGGAGATCTGAACTCCTACGTGGTCCTGAAGGGAGCCCATAGCATCATAGCCTATCCCGATGGGAGTGTTTACATAAACATGACTGGAAATCCGGGAATGGCTACAGCTGGATCTGGAGATGTATTAACGGGGACCATAGCAGCTATGTACGGTATAGGATTTGATGTGGGGGACGCTGTCAGGATGGGGGTCTTCGTCCATGGATTATCCGGGGATCTGGCGGCTAATGATAAGGGTGAGGACGGTATAACGGCTCAGGACATACTTCAATACCTGCCTAGAGCAATGAAAGTTCTCAGGGGGAAGTTCCCCGAAATCAAGAGGAAATACTCCTTGGAGATCGTATGAGTTGTATGAGCGTCAATCCCTTCTCAGGATCCAGTAATCACCCTCCTTTCTTATGGTTCCGTTTAGGTAGCCCTCACCAAAATCACCGAGCTTCATGAAAGCGACATCCTTCCCCTTCATATAGTGTATGAGCCTTCTAATAACCTCAGTATTCCTTTCATCAAAGCGGAAGTAATGCATTTCAAGGACGAACACACCTCCCTTCCTATACACGGTATCAAACGATTTTTTGAGCTCTTCATAGCCTCTAGTAGCTCCTGTCTCCCAATTCTTCGTGAGAGATTGTGAGGCATGCACTATAACCAATCCATCATCTAGATAGGGTTCCCCTATCCTCTCAGAATCCTCATCATACATGGCTGAAAATACAATGAATCCAAGATCTCTCGCAGCTTCTAACGTGTTGTTATCGAAGGTATCGAAGGGAGGTATGAAGCTCCTTATCTTAACTCTAGGATCCATAGAGCTGAGAATT
>JAOZGJ010000065.1 GCA_027491785.1 Thermoproteota archaeon
AGTAGGATGAAAGATAACGCATTAATTTCTAAGTTGAGGGATGTCTTGGGACTCACCGAGTACGAAGCAAAGGCGTATATGACCCTCGCTACACTAGGAGAGATGACTGTGGGGGAACTAAGCAGCATTAGCGGTGTCCCTAGGGCAAAGTGCTATGAGGTGCTCAAGGGGCTCGTGACAAAGGGGTTAGTGGTCACCATAAGCTCGAGACCAGCGAAATACAAGCCAGTTCCAGTTGAGGAAGGGATAAGGAACAGGATGAATCAACTGAAGAACGAAATGCAGCGTAAGTTCTCTGAAGCTAAAGAACTACTCACAGAACTGAGGGAATTGAGGAGAAAGGATTCAACAGAGACGGAGAGGGAGGTCCGGGTGATGCTCATAGAGAATCATACCGCAATAGTATCCTCCTCGATAAGGGATGCTTTGAAGGCCAAGGAGGAAATACTCATTGCAATCTCTCAAAAACCGGCTAAGATAAATTGGGATGATTATAGTAAGCAGGTCCTCAAGTCCCTATGTAAGGGTGTGAGATTCAAGTTCGTGGTTCCATCAGTTGGCATTTTCACAAAGAGGATGAAGGAAATTCTTGGTACAGCAAAAATAAAGAATATGGGAATAGAAATAAGGGAATATGGGAAAATTAGAATGCCATTCGTCATAATAGATAATAAGATTACTTATTTATACATAACAGATCCGAAAGCTGGCGTCCTGAGGATGGCGATCAGGGTCGCGGATCCTAGGATGGCCGATCAGATGAGAGATGTGTTCAATAGGTACTGGGAGTTAAGTGAGAGGGCAGTATTGCAACCCAAGTCTGAGTGAATCCTCACTCGCTCAGGCTTTTCTCACTACTGCACGCATGGAACGAGCATAAACGGGTCATTTACACTACATCGGATCATTAGTTAAATTTTTAAATATCTTTTGATACTTGGATGAGGGTACGAATGCATTTCGTTCGGCTTCCAAGGATGTAAGTCTTCTACTTTGGTCCTCGAGAACGGATCAGTTTACCATGGTTGTAGTGAAAGTAGGTCAGGCATTTACGTTCGGAGAGGTCGTATTCACCACCGGAATGGTGGGATATCCAGAGTCCCTCAGCGATCCCAGCTATAGGGGCCAGATACTCGTCATGACAAATCCCATCGTGGGAAACTACGGCGTGAACACTTCCCTTCTCGAGTCAGAAGGAGTTCAGGTTATTGGATTGATAGTCCACGAGCTTACTGATGCCCAGCATTGGGATTCCAATCTCTCCCTCCAAGAATGGTTCAATAACAGCAACGCTCCGATAATCCAGTGGGTAGATACAAGAGCTCTAACAAAGGAGCTGAGGAAAGTAGGGGTGATGAAAGGAGCTCTAGGTATATGGGAGGGAGAACCCGATCTGGATGGGCTTTGGAGGGAGCTGATAGAGGCTCCATCATACGATGAGGTGGACTACGTCAGCGAGGTATCGCCATCAGCTCCGATATGGGAGAATAACTCCAGACCCCTAGTAGCTGTAATAGATTGCGGATTGAAGCTAGGAATAGTGAGGGAACTCCTTAAGAGAGGTCTAGGGGTTGTGAGACTACCCTGTCGTTCTTCTCCAGATGAGGTGTGGTCCGTAGAGCCTGATGCCCTTCTGCTCGGCAATGGTCCAGGTAATCCCGAGTTACTCAAATTCCAAGGGGAGATGGCAGTGGAAATGGCTTCAGATGGCATTATTACCTTAGGAATATGCCTAGGACACCAACTAATTTCTCTCGGTCTTGGAGCCGAGACATATAAGATGAAATACGGCCATAGAGGCCAAAATAAGCCAGTTAAGGACTTAAGAACCGGTAGATGTTACATAACAAGTCAAAACCATGGTTTCGCCGTTAAGAGGGAAGGGTTGAGGGAAGTAGGTTTGATCGAGTGGTTCATCAATCCCGATGATGGAACCTTAGAGGGTGCATATCACAGGGATCTACCAATAGCCACAACGCAGTTCCATCCGGAATCCTCCCCTGGTCCTCTAGATACCTCTTGGATATTCGATCTATTCGTTAAGGCAATAGGTGATGGTAAATGGAATCTGTGAGGAAGGTTCTCCTACTGGGCTCTGGGGCCATAAAAGTTGCTGAAGCAGCGGAGTTCGATTACAGCGGAAGTCAGGCCATAAAGGCCTTGAAGGAGGAAGGTATAGAGGTGATCCTAGTTAATCCGAATGTTGCTACAATACAAACAGGAGACTTGGCAGATGAGGTATACCTGCTTCCAATAAGGAAGGATTTCCTCGCTAGGGTGATAGATGAAGAGAGGCCAGACGGAATCATGCTTGGGTTTGGAGGGCAGACTGCCTTGGATGCCGGGATAGATCTATGGAGGTCGGGGGTGTTAAGCAGGTATGGCATTAAGGTGCTGGGAACTCAACCGGAGAGCATAGATAGGGCCCTCAACAGGGAGAAGTTCAAGGAGTCCGTCCAGAGGTATGGAGTACCCATGCCCCCGAGTCATCACATCTCATCACCCAGCGAGGCCTTGAAGGCAGCGGAATCCATAGGCTATCCCGTTATCGTCAGGGTATCATATAACTTGGGAGGTAAAGGATCTTTTGTGGCATGGAATGAGGGAGAAATGAGATCTCTGATACAGAGAGCCCTGAAATTCAGCTCTATAGGTAGCGCCTTAGTGGAGAAGTACTTGGGAGGATGGAAGGAAATAGAATTTGAGGTGGTAAGGGATTCATACGGCAACGCAGTAGCTCCCGCTTGTCTAGAGAATGCGGATCCTATGGGAATACATACAGGAGAATCCCTAGTCGTGGCCCCATGCCAGACCCTAACTAACAGGGAATATCAGCTCATAAGAAGTTCCTCCCTCAGAGTTGCTGAAGCAATAGGGCTTGTTGGGGAAGGTAACGTCCAGTTTGCCCTTAACAAGATGAATCATTATGCTATAGAGATGAATCCTAGGATGTCGAGGTCCTCAGCCCTCGCAAGCAAGGCTACGGGGTATCCCCTAGCCTACGTGGCGGCCAAGCTGGCCCTCGGGTACAGGCTGGATGAAATAGTGAATAAGGTTACTGGAACTACCTGCTCATGTTTCGAGCCTAGTTTGGACTATATAGTAGTTAAGGTACCGAGATGGGACTTGGAGAAATTTGAGAGAGGGGAGAGAAGGATAGGTAGTGAGATGAAGAGCATAGGAGAGGTCATGGCCATCGGAAGGAACTTCGCGGAGGCAGTGCAGAAAAGCATGAGGATGCTGGGGTTGTTCGATGGCCTTCCAATGGAAGGGAATGTGGATGAAGCTTTAAAATCCCTGAAGGAGAAGAGACCCTACTGGCCAGCTTGGGCATCCATAGCCCTTTCAGGCGGAGTGGACGCTGATTACATCTCTGAACTATCCGGAATCGATATTTGGTTCATAAGGGAGTTAGAGAAGGCCGTGAAGGCATGGCTCGATCTCAAGATGGATCCCCGCTCCATCTATATAGCAAAGAGATACGGATTCTCAGATAGTCAGATAGCGAAGAAGCTTGGGCTGAATGAAGGACAGGTCAGGAATATCAGGCTATCCTACAGGATAGGGCCCTCCTTCAAGCAGATAGATACATTGGCCGCCGAGTGGCCATCCGTTACGAACTACCTATACGCTACCTACGGGGGAGTGAAAAACGACATCAGACCAGGGGCTAGAATAATCGTGATAGGGGCAGGTGTGTTCAGGATAGGGGTCTCGGTTGAATTTGACTGGAGCGTAGTCGAGTTTGCAAGAGCATCTAAGGGCTACGTTGATTCGGTAGCCATAGTGAACTATAATCCAGAGACCGTTTCCACCGATTGGGATACCGTTGACAGACTCTACTTCGAGGAATTAACTCTAGAGAGGCTCCTCGATATATATGAGTTTGAGAGGCCCGATGGAGTGATTGCATTTCTAGGTGGTCAGATAGCCAACGATCTGGCCAATTCATTGGAGATGGAGGGTGTAAATCTTCTCGGGACTAGTGGTAGGAGTATAGAGATAGCAGAGAGCAGGGAAAAATTCTCCGAGCTTTTGGACGATCTAAAGATAGAGCAACCTCCTTGGATAGAGGCTAGGAGCATAAGGGAAGCTGTTAACTTCGCCGAAGAGGTGGGATATCCCCTCATGATAAGGCCATCCCATGTTCTCAGCGGTACATCCATGTTCATAGTGTCCGATGACTCCTCCCTGAGGAGCGCCCTATCACGTGCCCTCTCAACAGGAAGGAGTGTGGTTATCTCGAAGTTCATAGAGGGAGTTGAAGCTGAGATAGATGGTGTAGGAGATGGTGAAAGTGCCGTAGGTGTAGCGATAAAACATGTAGAGCCAGCAGGCATCCACTCCGGGGACTCAACAATGGTCCTTCCCGCTAAGGGGATTCCCTCCGAAAAGATGAAGTCCATAGCCCTGAAATTAGTTAAGGCCTTGGATATAAGGGGACCATTCAACCTACAGTTCGTTTTGGATGGAGAAAGGACGTATGTTCTGGAGCTGAATCTAAGGGCATCGAGATCTATGCCCTTCTCCAGCAAATCCTCCGGCATTAACCTAGCTAAGGCCTCAGCGAAGGTCATATTTGAGGGATCTCTCGGTTTAAATGGTTTCTATGAACCCTCTATGTCCCATTTCTCCGTGAAGTCCCCTCAGTTCTCTTGGTCTCAGCTTAAAGGAAGCTACCCCTACCTAGGGGTTGAAATGAGATCTACAGGTGAAGCAGCCAGCCTAGATAGAACTTATGAGGGAGCTCTCCTCAAGTCATGGCTTGCAATACAGCCAAACAGGATTCCCCGCAGGGGGGTCGTGATAGGAAACGAGGGATCGGACGAAGATTCCGCTAAATTGAACGAGGCAATGGAATTCATCAGGTCATTGGGCCTGAGGGCATGGAGGGTCTCGGATATAGGTCAAGATGAGGCCTACAGGTTGATCAGGAATGGAAAAGCAGACATCGTCATGGCTACTGGATACGCGCCAGATATCGACTATAAGGTAAGGAGGATAGCTGCTGATCTGAGTATACCCCTCATACTAGATGCAAGTCTATCCCTGGAGATCAGTAAAGCCATAACATCCGTCGATCTGAGCTCAGTTGATGTAAGACCAATCAAGGCCTATGCTAGAGGATACCGCATCCCCGGGCTGCTGAGAGAGATAGCCTAACCAAGTTAGGCAGGTCAAGCCGGAATCAAGAGCTCCACTTACCTGCATCTGCCTTTCCATTTCACGTAAAAGCCAAAGAACTGCTTCATGTTATTTCCCTTCTTGTTAACCTAAAGATCACCGTTCCACCGCAGGTATAGGGCTCTCCGGGATCGGGGCATTGGAGGAAACCGGAGTTATCCGTCTCTCCTATACCTAGATCCTTAGCAGAGATTCCATGAGCGAACGGGGATAGCAGGCTCATCATACCTGTTATGGCATGTATACAGATCCTGCTTCCATTGGGCTCTATGTAAAATCCCCTTATCACGAACTTATCTCCCCTCTTATAACCAGCAGCGCAATATCCCCTTACTTCCTCCACTTCTACCTCCACATCGTACAGCATATCGCTCCCTTACCCAACCACTACCACTCTATTAATGGCTAGATACTATAGCTCATACCTTAATCTCGCTCAAGGCAGCAAATATCGCTCCCTCGTCTAGCATGGAGTCCTTAGCTCTCCTCTCATCATCCTCGTTTATCCCCTTAATAGCATCCTCCACAACTATCACTTCATATCCCAGCTTAAGGGCATCTGAGGCTGTAGCCTTAACGCAATACTCTGTAGCAACACCTCCTAAGAAAAGTCTCCTTACCCCCCTCTCCCTAAGGATGCTATCTAAATTAGTTCCTTGGAATCCTGAATATGCCTCCTCGTCCCTCTTTGTGGCCTTTGATACTATGATGGCTCCTTTCGGGATCTTCAGGTCGGGATGAAATTCAGCGCCCTCCGTATTCTTGATGCAGTGGGGAGGCCAAGGGCCCCCTCTTTCCCGGAAGGATATATGGTCAGCCGGATGCCAGTCCCTCGTAAACACCATAGGTAATCCCCTATCCTCGAATCGAGATATGAGCTTATTGATCGGCCCTACAACGACATCCCCCTCTGGAACTGGGAGAGCACCTCCCGGCATGAAGTCTCTCTGCACATCAACCACTATCAAAGCAGAACTTCCAGTAACTGCTACCTTCAATGGCTCACCCAGGGGAGTTAGGCAAATCGTATTGAATTTAATTTTAATTTACCCTAATTTAATTAAAAATTGTGATGAAGAGAATATTACGATTCCAATTTCAGCTCGTCGAGGAAGTCCGGGATCCAAGAAAACATGTCTTCTGAGACCTTAGCTATCATTTCAACTCCTATTACCTCACCCGGATATACTGGAATATATGATCTAACTAAGGGGCCCAAATCCCTCTCTATCTCAGCCATATAGCCAAGCTGCTCCTTATACTTATTCCTTATGTACTCATTGGTCGTAGTTTCGGCTATTGATTTGGGGATTATCTGGTTAACTATAACGCCCCCTATAGGTATATCAAATCCCCTCACCATCTTAATGAACCTCTTGACGACGGCTATGGGCAGGGATAAGGGAAGGGTGACAAAGAAGAAGGCAGTTAGCTCATCATTAAGCAGCACATTCTTCACCTTAGTGAACCTATCCTGCATGGAGAGCAGATCGGCCATCATAGGATCCTTCTTTATCTCCTCCATTACCTTCTCTTTCCTGAAGGATAGCTTTACTCTGAGTGATAGAGCCTCTTTCCTGCTCTCTATCATCCTCTCCAGCCAAAGCCCATATATTTTACTCAAACCGATGAGCCTAGCTGCATTCGCAACAGCTGCGGTATCGAAGACCACCACATCATACTCCTGTCCCTGCTCGAGTATCACATCCATCATTTTATCGAACATGGCTGATTCTTGGAATGCTGGATTTGTTGTAGCTATATCTATGAAGGGTTTAGGATCCATAGGTATGTCTGCCCACTTCAGGAACTCCGAGAGCCTCCTAGATATATTGGCCTTATACCTCTCAACTACATCTCCTATCTCCACTTCAAGGGCGTAGAGATTAGGCGCCCCCTTAACCTGTTTTATCATGCCTCCAGTGAGATCCTGCCCAAATAGGCTGGAGAGTGAATGAACTGGGTTTAGAGAAACTAGGAGAGTCTTCTTTCCTTCTTTAGAGAACCTGTAGGCAAGACCTGCAGCGGATATGGTCTTCCCGACACCTCCCTTTCCACCTGTGAACAGGAACTTGAGTTTGGGTTTCTGGGATAGGAATTCCGACATCACCACTTTTTCTTTCTCCTCCAGCTTCACCACCATAGGAGTTCCCTCCTCGAATGCATGAGGTCCTCAGCCACGCGGGCTATCATATCTAGACCCTTAGGTTCCCTGTCGTACATGGGGATGAGGGCTGATATGAGATCTCCGAACTTCTCCTTTATCTCTATCAAATGACCTTCCTGCATCTTTATCTTCTTCCTAAGAAGTTCAGGAAGATCTGGCCTGTTTAGGAGCTCTCTCGGATATATCTGATTTACTACTATACCTGACATCTCGATATTGAGCTCTTCAAACATCTTGAGGGCCCTTTCTGTATCGAGAATTGCCATCTTCTCAGGTACCATGACCATGAAGAAAGCTGTCTTCTCGGAGTTCGTCATGAGCTTGGTAAAGGTATCCATCTTACTCCTTATCTCCTCCAACTCCTTGAGGACGAGGTCCTCCGTTTCCACTCCTCCTTTAAGGGTCGCAGCAACCGCCTCATATTCTGCAGCTTCCTTCCTCGCTTCGGTTATCTTATCAACCCATGCGCTCAGTATTTCGGCCATGGCCACCATCCTGACGCCATGCCCGAATGGGGGCATGTCGAAGACATAGAGGTCGTATTCCTTAGAGGCCACCAGATCTGCCATAGCATCGTAGGTCGCGGACTCATACATGGCAGGTTCTGCAGAGGTGCTATCTATGTATTCCTCTATCTCCTTCGGTAACTCCTCCAAACCATACATATCCAAGATTTTCTGCTTGATATCCTGTTGATAATCAGCTATCTTCTTATCCGCATCTATCTCAACGACGTGGAGATTGGGCGCTACCTCTATGACTCCCTTACCGAAGAGATCCCTCTCAAATATATCGCTCAGTGATGCCTGAGGATCTGTACTGAAACATAAAACCTTCTTTCCCTCCTTAACAGCTTTATAATAGCTGAGAGCCGCACTGCTGGTGGTTTTTCCAAGCCCTCCCTTACCAGCGAAGATAACCACCTCAACATCAGGTTTCTTCTCAAAGAACTCAGCTAATCCAACCATTTGACCACCTAGCCGCTCAACATATCAGTGAAGTCCCTCTCCCTGAACAACCTCTGCTTCCAGGATTTTATATTCGGCACCACGTAGGGCAGTATCTTAAGCGAGTAGTAAGGAGGTATTATCGGGAATCCGAGCATATCGCCTAGGGTCATCAACATGAATAGGTGCTCCATGTGCATCCTCGTTTTCAGGGCGGCAGTAGCTGCTCCATGAACAGCGAACCCGTAAAGGACCCCCTTGATTGCCTCTGATACTTTCTCCTTATCTTTAGCTCCCTCCTCCCCTCCTCTTTCTTTTTTCTTACCAAATAGCGGAATAATAACCACCTCCCATTCAACAAAAAAGGAAATGAAATAAAAAGGTTTAAGTGGAGACCTCCTTGGCCTCTACTTCCCCTCTCCTAGCCTTCATGTAGGCGCTCCAGAGAGCATAGCTCATGTAAAGGCCTAGCACAAATAGCACTATCCCTATTATGAAGAAGAGAGCATTTAATGCCCAAGCTGCAGCTGGATACTGAGTCAATGGCGGCTTAGCCTTGACGGGAGCGAGTCCAAAAGTACTGAGCCCGAAAGAATAGGTCTCCCAGAGTAAAGCTGCTAAAGTGACTATTGTCATGAAGCCAGCTGGCCAGGCGGAGTACCATGAGGGCTTATTCATCTTGGCCACATAGAAGGCAACTAAAGTTAGAGCCATACCGGCTAGAAGCTGATTGCTTCCTCCGAAATATATCCAGAGGTTTATCCAGCTTCCTGTGAGAGCAAACAATATTGGCAGCAGGAGTCCTATGAAAGTAGCTATATACTTGTTACCAAGCCAGCTCCATGTTCCCCTGAAAAGCTCGGCGCTGAAAACGCGCCAATATCTGGTCACTAGCGCCTGAACTGTTATGGCATATATGACCAAGAATATCGCGAAGAACGTCGAGAGGTAAGCCATGGAAGCCTTTCCTCCCAAGTAGAAGGCCGATAGCAGGGTTGCACCATTGACGAACGCAGCTATCTTACCCTTGGCTATTAGATCCGGTGATACGACCATATAAGCTGCTAGGGCAGATGTGGCTAGAAGACCCTCAGTTAACATTGCTCCAGCACCAACCGGTCTAGCATCCGTCTCCACATCAAGCTGCTTACCAGTAGTCGATGTGCTAACCAGGCTGTGCCATCCTGAGATGGCTCCACAGGCTATAGAGACGAAGAGTATGGGGAAGAGGGGGCCTACCCCCTGTACGTACCATCCCTTGAATCCAGGCTGAAGGACCTTTATTCCACCCAATGGCGAGAATAGAGCTCCTAATATTATGAGGATAACTCCTCCAATTGCTGGAAATACGGCAACGAAGTTCATCGGAGTTATGAATTTTGGTAGGGGAACTATGGCTCCTACGAAGAGTATTATGGCTAGGATTATAGACCAGACCTGCAGGGACCAGGGTCCAAACACGTTCTTAGGAGGCCAGGCAACTACCGTTCCAACTCCAACGCTCAACAGAGTTAATATTATGGCGAATGCCGTTACCCCGAATATGTTGGCCTTATACTTGTAGAGGAGCTCCCCTGTTATTAAACCTGTTATTATTATACCGATCGTGGCGATGAAGGATCCCGGAAACACGTTCCAGAAGAGGGAAACCAGATATATGAATACTGCCGATATTATGAGTAGGTAGAAGAGCAAATAGCCCAGGAGGATCTTCCTTCCCCTCTCTCCTATCGCATTGTAAACCAATGGACCCATTGATCTACCTTCATTCCTCACGGTCAGCATTATTGTGCTGTAGTCCTGTACCCAGCCGATGAAGAAGTTCCCTATTATTATCCAGATGAGGGCTGGGACCCATCCGTAAGCAACTGCTATGAAGGGTCCAAGTATCGGACCTAAGGCTGCTATGCTCTTGAACTGAAATCCGTAGAGGACATACCTGCTGACTGGAAAGTACTCCACTCCATCGAGATACATGTGAGCTGGCGTTGTCCTGGATTCGCTGACCTCCCATATGTGCTCATCGACCCATCTAGCGTAGAAGTAGTATGCGACGGCATACGCTATTAAGGCCCCTATGATCCATAGGGAAGGGGTCTCTAGATAGCCAACTTGCATGGCAATCCCCCACAAGGTTTGGGTTGTTATGAGCTTTTAGCTTATTACCTTTTCTCTATTCGTCATTCG
>JAOZGJ010000001.1 GCA_027491785.1 Thermoproteota archaeon
CCCTCCTCAAGATAGTCGCCCTCTACTCCCCCAACGACAGGGTATATGAATCTAACGTCCTCGTAGTTGTGAAGAAAGGGGATCAGGAGACAGTTGAGAGGGTTATAGAGGCAGCAATAGAGGCGGAGAGATCCATGGGGCTGGAAGGAGTCATCTCTCCCTTGGTAGTAGGTCCAGAGGAGAGGAGGATAATAGAGGGATTCGAGGGATTCGAGGTTGTCTGTCAATAAGGCCCTCAGGCTGTTGAAGGAGGCTGAGGAAGATCTGAGAATAGGCTGCTACGATAAGGCCGTCAGCTCAGCTTACTTCTCAGTAAGGATGCTAGTGGAACTCTATCTGAGGGGTGTGAAGACTAGGAAAGATGATAAGCTAGCGAATGCCCTCGGAAGGAAGCTGGGTGATCATTACAGGAAGGAGCTCATGTTCCTCTTTGAGATGAGGAAGGAAGCTGATCACAGGGATAAGATATTCTCAAGGGAAGAGGCAGATGAGATACTCAGGAGGGCTAGGAGAATCTTCTATTTTCTCCTGAATGAGATGAGGGGATGACCTCCCTTCCCTCCATCAATCAATCAAATTAACATCACCTCGTATGAGGCTCTACAAGGTACCTCCGCATCCCTCTGTGGCTCCTCTCTCAAGGCCTTGGCTCTCGAATTTAGGGAGCCTCCTGACGAACCTCTCGAACCCCCTGTCGAAGGATTACATCTCCCTATAAATCCTTTGGAAATTCGCCGACATTCTGGGTAGCATTTGAAGCTATTAGGTTAAAGGAAGCAGTAGAATAAGTAAAGATATAAGGGATTTCAAACAATCTCATCGCATTACTTGGAAATCTTTAATATAAATTTAGGCGCTGTCCGTTTAATCGACCTCAAGCTAACCCCGGCCTTGGGCATATTTAGAGCCCTTAGATTCTCGCAGTGTGAGATGCTACAGGAGGTAAACCGGCTCTGTTGCACAATAACTCCTACTCGTGCCTAGAGAGAATCTCCCCGGGATTCTATCCTCCGCAAAACTTCGAGACATGCATTCCATCTCGAGCTTATCTCAACTTATTTTTATTTTAATGCGGTTCCCATGCTAGCTGAACGGTGATTCCTTGACCATTGTGGCTTGTGGAAAGCCCGTAAGGGATCATCCAGTGTATAGCTTAGCGATCATGTCAGAAGTCGTGGCCATTGATGTACCCCCTTGGAGCTTATCCAATATAGAAAGAAATTTTAGCAGTCCAAATCATCTCCCGATAAATGAAGATATGCCTACCGCGGGAGACCGGGATGTCTCTTTCGGGAATGCTGCAATGTTCCATCTGGCTGCAAATCCATGGGTAAGGATCGAGAGATGCTGTCAAGAGGATAGGAGCTGCCAGGGTAGGGCTCTAAAGCCTTGATGTCCATCTCAATACCCGGGAAGGTCTGGTGAAATTGGGCGGAGGATCCGTTAGCAAGATCGTTCGGGGTGGTTTTTGGCTTTACGCAAGCAGCATCACTAACAACGTTTCTGGCTTCCTGTATTGGATGGTCATATCCGCTGTTACAGGTCCAAGCGTGGTCGGGATAGTAAGCGCCATAGCTGGCTTCTCCTCCATGATAGCTGGGTTGGTAACCCTCGGTATAGGTACTGGTTCTCAGAGGTTCTATGGGAAAGCCATTGGAGAAGGTGATGAGATGGAACTCTCTAGGTACTTCTGGAGCAGCTTCATCTATGCAACAATAGCCTTTGGCGGTGCTTCCCTCCTAGTCATCTCCTCAGCTCTCATGGGATACAGGATCAGTGGCTTATCTCCCCTCATGCTGTTGTTTAGCGGCGTCTTCATAGCCTTCAATGCAAGCGTTGTCGCGAACTCCCTATTAACATCCCTCCTGAGGACTGACATAAGCCTCCTAGCATCCATCGTAGGTAATGCTTTGAAGTTCGTCGTTGGTGTGGGCCTCGTTCTGATTGGTTGGGGCTGGATCGGCGCCGTTATAGGGTACATTTGCCCGGGCATTGTTAGGCTGGCCATCTACCTTGAATTCTCTCTCAGGTATGTCGTTAGAAGGATTAAATTCTCGCTGGATGCCCTTCGCGATGTTCTGGCTGCAGGCCTTGCCTCTTGGCTGCCGGGCATCATCGATCTGCTCGGTCGCTGGCTTGGAGTGCTAGCGGTTTTCGGATTTTCCGGCGCTGTCGAGACTGGATACTATTACGTTGCTTATGCTATCGCAGGAGTAGTCTTGATGGTAGCCAGTAGCATGCTTGGCTTATTGTTCCCTGTCCTATCCGGTATGAGTGATGGCAGGAAGAGAGCAGCCTCCAGGGTTCTCGGGGTCAGTTCGGTGTTAATGTTTCCCCTAGCCATCTACCTTATGGTCTATCCATCCCTACCCCTGTCCCTTCTCGGAAGGAGATACATCGAGGCATCTCCGATCCTCTTCGTTTTACTCCTCTCCTCCATACCGATGGCCATCAGTAGCTGCGTTTACAGCCTCATCTACGCTTACGGTCTCTATGGGCTGGTTCTAGCCTTGGGTCTAGCCAGCAACATCCCCAGAATGGTCCTCTACTACCTCCTAGTTCCCTTAACTGGCGGTTTGGGGGCTGCTATCTCATTCACGTCAGGTAGCTTCACCGGATTTGCGGCCACACTGCTTGCAGCTCGCAGGGTTAACTTTCAAATGGATTCAAGGCGTCTACTCCTGACCATCGGCATCCCATCTCTGTCAGCCATATTATGCCATATCCTCGATTTGCCTTGGTTCGCCGGAGGCATCTTGATCCTCGGTTCGTGCTTGGTTGGTTATCCCCTCCTGGGCATTATCGGTAGGGATGACCTTAGAGAGGTTTCCTTAGCCTTCCTCAGCAGGGAAAAGGCCAGTTACCTATACTACAGATTCAAACCCCTGATAGACTTCCTATTCAGGGATTAACGACTTCTAGAGCTTGATTACGCCAAAGAAAATCTCTCCCAGCTCTCATTAATGGGGAAGTTAAATGTTACGAATAGGCTACGGTCAGTGCCTACCTAGGTCTTCCAGATAAAAGAGCCTACCTAGCCAATTTAAGAGTGAGTTAGTAGGATAAGCAGGAAGGAACGTCTCTCATCCATTCGTTCCCTTCTCCAGTTAACATATTTAGTGCCCAAACGGGCAAGCAAGTAATGTAGAGCTAAGCATCCTTTCTTCCTTCCCTCCTTCCATCCATTCCCTCTCCCATATCCATGGCCTTTTGGAAAGGCCCTTCTCTCTGTATGACCGCTTAATACATGGAAACAGCCTAAGTGAATATCCCCTGGTGGCGTTCCCTGGCAGAATCTGATAGGAGGGAAGAGAAGATGAAAAACAAACAAGGAGGAGGAAGTAGGATGGAAATTACTTGAGGATCACGCGGGAACTTAAACCATCTTTCCAACTAAATGAAGAGACATAAAAGTGGAAGCTGATATCTAGAAAAATGCTGACCAATCTGGGTGAAAAACATGCCCGACGTGCTCACACATTATGTCACAAGCTACCTCATCTCCACGAGGTTCAGGGACGAGAAGACCTCCCTGATAATCGCGATCTCAGGTATACTCCCGGATATGGATGCCCTACTGGGGATGCACAGGTGGGTGACCCATAGCATACCCCTGACCCTCCCCATCCTCCTCCTGATATACCTACTCATGAAAGACAAGTGGAGGGACTTGGCCCTGATAACATTCCTGTACGAGCTCCACCTGATCATGGACCTCTTCACTGGGCCTACCCCCATCCTCTGGCCTCTAATTCCGGAGGCCTACTCTATAAACCTTGATTTAGATGCGATCCTAGGGAATAAGGTTGGATTGAAGGGATTTTTGAGGGTAAATCCCTCTCCAGTTAACTTCCAGGTTCACTCGGTGGTGGAGGGCCCTGTCATCTCCAACGGAGGTGCTCTCTTCGGGCTTCTAGCCCTAGTCCTGCTGGCAGCTGAGCGCCTAAGTAGAGCGAATGTACGAAACTAGTGAGCGAGATCGTTCTCGCTCCGTCCACTGGGGAAGTAGAAGGCAGATGACCTCTCCATCTCCCCGTCCTATCCTGCTCTATCCTAAGACCACCAAAAGGTTCTACAGAGGAGGATTTAGGGGAATGGATTGGGAGAGGACGTTCGTTCGTTCATTTTCCCGATGTAGGAAAATACTAGGTAAACATTATTACTACCTGATATGTCTACCTATTGGTGGTCTTTATGGGTAGGTATATCACGATCTCCACGAAGGTCCGAAGAGAGCTCAAGGAAGAAGCGGAAAGGTTGGGGATCAGGGTATCCGAAGTATTAAGGCACGCGTTAGAGGAAGAGGTCAGGAAACGGAAGTTGGAGGAGCTAGAGAAGAGACTTAACGAGGCCAGCGAGACCTTAGATAAGATAGACATCAATAGAATCGTGCAAAGCATCCGAGAGGATAGGGAAAGCAGGTAGGTCTAAATGGGTGGAAAATTCCTTTTTGATGCCTCCTCCGTATTATATGCGTTGAAGCTAAGGAACCCGAAGGTCATCTACAATAACTACATTCAATGGCTCACGGTGTACGAGGTGACTAACGCCCTATGGAAGGAAGCCTCGCTGATCGGCATTATAAGCCTACCAGAAGCCCTCAATGTAATCAAATTATTTATGAAGACTATAGAATTCATGAATATGCTAAACCCTCACCCGCATGAGGAGGATATACTCAAGATCGCCGATAAACTCGGGATGACAGCCTATGATGCATCCTACGTATTCCTAGCGAAACAAAAGGGATTATCTCTCGTGACCGAGGATGAAAAACTAAGGAGGAAAGCGAAAGGGTTCATCAAAGTCGTGAGCTTAGGGCAGATTGTTTAGGGACTATTCACCTGCGACCACCGAAGGAGGAAACTTAACCGATTTCAAGGCGCCGTAACTTCTGTAAAGCTGCATCGTTTCCCATGTGAATACCCCTTTAAGTCAGAAGGGAAGGGAAGGAAGGTAATTGATACCTCCGAAGCCCTATTGACTTCGTATTATCTCGTAAAAGCATTTAGCGTAGCTCTCGATCGTAGCATCGCCTCATCGGGTCCCAGCTACAGGAATAATCGTAAGAGCAATCTCAGCTGGCATGCTCAAGATCGGCATCCTTCCCTTAAATTAAATTAAATGTGGTGTGGAGTCCAAATGTTCCTCAGTTCCTGAATAGGACAGGATGCAACCATTATTTGGCCCCAAAGGTCGCGAAGAGAGGGTATGGACGAGAGAAATACGCTCCTAATGATCAAATTTCCTGTATCAATTGAATCTACTTATTGCCCGAACTGCTGGCCTCTGATTCCTCTCCGAATAACTTCTCCTTCATTAACTTGATCACGTCGCTCTTTATGGATGAAATCTCTTGCCTCAGGAGGGATATTTCCTGCCTTAGCTCGCTTATCTTCTCACTGTTATCCTCTATGCGCTGGCTCAAGCTCGCATTTAGATCGTCTATGCGCTGATTCAGGCTAACAGATAGGTCATCTATCCTGGCGTTCGTATCATCGATCCTCTTATTCAGGCTATCATTCATGATCTCCATTCTCTTGTTCATTTGATCGAGGAGCAGTATTATTACCTCGGTATCCGTTATCCTCTTCCCCTCTGTGATCTTCTTGGCGATCCGCTCCGATGCCTGCCTCAGCGCCTCCTGGATGACTGACGTTATCACAGCCTCTGTCATCACTAAATCGGTACGGCGGATCGATATAAATAGTTAGTTTCGTGGAAGTGTAGAGAAATTACATGGAAGGATCATCTCGTCCCAAGAGTGAGGGAGATGCGCTCCCCACTACACTACACAGCGAAGACCATTCGATCCTTTTGCTTAAACTTTATCTTTCTAAGTTTGGTATATGATAAGATAGGATAGGGATAGAAACCTATTAAAGTAAGTGAGAAAGATGTCTGAAGAATTACACGCGAAGGAAGAGTTTGAATCAATCTCGATAAAGACTTCAGGAGATTCTCCAAAGCTTAGGATCATGTACTTCCCTCCTTCTAGATACGCCATCCTACTCACTAAGAGGTTATAGGCGCACTAGGTATTGGGTGAGCAGACTTTTTCGCGCGCGATAAAATCACATTCTCTCCTATTCCACTATAGTTATAATAGTGTCATTCGCATATGATTCCTCTCTTCTACTTCCCTGCTCGCATCTAATTAGTAGTTACATTAAATCTATCCCATTACTTTCGTTCCTGCAGCAATCCTTATATCC
>JAOZGJ010000018.1 GCA_027491785.1 Thermoproteota archaeon
AGAAGAGCAGGAAACCGGCAAATAGGGAGGGGTTCAAGGATGTGTGGGTGGTGGTGCCCAATGATGAGGTGGGCAAGAGATACGAGGAGCCCATGACTCTCAGGGATCTTTATTTGAAGATGAAGGAAATGAGGGAAGAGAAGCCAATAGAGAGGAGGAAAAATAAGGTAAAGGTGCCTAGATCTGAGGGCAGGGAGGATTCAGGGAGCTGGCCAGGGCATCCATAAACTACGTCAAGAGGTCCATGATCGCCTACCTTGACGGTAAGAAGAACCTGAACTGGATTTTGGGCGTGATAAGGAGTTCCGGTCTCCCGCGCGATATTTTTAGTTCTACAGAGTAAAACTTACGGGATGACTTCATTGATAGGCATAAAGTGATAACTATGCGGCCTGTGCTTAAAGAGTTGAAAGAGAACTTGAATAAATTAAAAAGAAGGGGCTATTTAAAACCCACAATCAAAAAATATGAGGAGAAAGTTGATAAACTAATCAAAGAAGGAATTGCGGATTCTGAGGCTCACGCGCGGATACTGGTCCTGGATTATCTAACGGAGATAATGCGGGAATCTCAGGGCGAGGTAGAGAAAATTATTGAGGAAAAATTGAAAAGGGGGCTTATCAGTGACCCTTCCCAGACCCGGGTGGCTGTTGCTGGTTCTAACTTTCAAGGGCTTGTGGCATACGCTCTTATACAGAATGTACTCTCAGGAAACATACCAGGGGTTATAATAGCTCTCAGACCGAAACAATCAAAGTACAGGGAAGTACTCGAGAGATATACCCTAATAATGGTGGGTGATGAATATCAGAAGCCAGATGTAGATATTTTGATGTTCGATCCTACTATAGAGGAGAAACCTGTCATCATATACTCGTGTAAAACTTCTCTAAGAGAGAGAGCTGGTCAAACTTATAAGTGGAAACTCCTCTATGAAATGGCAACAACTAAATGTAAATATATCGTCCAGAGTGATGAATGCCCCATAAAAAGATATAAGATAAGTTTCAACGGAAAGAGGAAAGTCTTAGTTGGCTTCATAACCGCTGACTTTTATAACGAACTAAACTCTCCTCAGTTAAGAGGGATGCTTTCATTCTTTGATTTCTCTTATGTTTCTAAACCACATACAGACGCGCCTAACACGAAAAAACTGAGCGAAATAGTAGGAGATTTAAATAAAATATTTAGATAACTTGGTATAGATATGAATCTAGAGGAGTTCATTAAGAGGATGAAACGTATCAGGAAGCATGGGTATATTAAGTCTACAAGAGGCGGGAATACGGGAATAGGCTACACGCTTGAACTCGAATTAGGCCTAAAAGAGAACAATATCTCCAAGCCGGATCTAGGTATTATAGAGCTAAAAGCCCAGAGAAGGGGCTCGAAGAGTAAAATAACCCTTTTCACTAAGGATAAAGGGGCATGGTTGATTAGGCCGAAAGAGGTAATTCTAGAATACGGACGTACCGACCAGAGAGGAAGGTTGGGACTTTACTGCACCATATCAAATAAGCCTAACCCTCAAGGATTTTATACCCTCTTGGCAGAACGTACTTTCTACGTAAGACACGTTGATGGACTGGATATTACTGCATGGATGGTAGAAGATCTAGCGGCCACACTCTCTACGAAGATGCCTAATCTAATCATAGTCATAGCTGATCGAAGAGTAGATTCTACAGGTAGGGAGGAGTTCTGGTATAACGAGGCATACTACTTAGAAGGTGTTAACGAGGAGAAATTTGTCGAATATCTCAACAATGGAACAGTTACCGTAGACTTTAGAATGCACATCAAGAGCGGTGGCAGCGTCAGGAACCACGGCACCGCCTTTAGAATTGAGGAAAGATTTTTACCCGATCTTTTTTCTCTAAAAATAGATCTCCTTGGCTCGGAGTTGAACGATATTCTTAGTAGAATAAAAACGTAAAACTCTGGAAAAATGAGGTGCTAGGTTGCCTCTCTTTCTCTACTTCTTTAAGATGACTATATACTCGAAGTTCATAGTACTAACGGTATCGCCTCTCACGTTGGATGGACTACTTTTTCTAGGAAGTCTTTTAGAAGGAATTTGTCTGATTATCGTCTTAATGTGGGAGAAGCCCCTTTCTTCAAAGAGCTCTGATATTATTATATCGGTTGGAATGTTAATCTTTTTCACAGTTCTGTTGCCCACGACCATGCATACAATAGCGCCACCTTTAGTCACCCTATCTATCTCATCTACCGCTTTGTTAAAATCCAAGAAGAAAGAATACACATCTAGAGCTCTCTTCTCATCTTTTTCCGAAATTTTCTCTAATATGTTGTAGAGGGTTGGAGAGGGAACATCATCCCTGATTCTCTTAGGCCGAGTTCCCCCTAGTGAAAGCTTGTCTATCTTCCTAATGAGGTTATAATCATAACCGAGCCACTGCAAGGTAAGTCTAGAGAATTGACCATAAGCAACGGTGGTTCTCGAGTCTCCGTAAGGAGGAGATGTTGCTATAAAGTCTATAGAATTTTCTGGGATGGGTGTTTTTTTCCTCATGTCTCCCATTATCACTTTGGCCCAAAGATCACCTTTAATCATTTTTTTCACATCGATTGACGAGTAGAAGTTCCTCATCATCCTGATGTTCCTTTCTAATGTTTCTAGAAAAATGGCAAGGGCATCGGGATTCCACGTCTTAAGCTTTTTCTCCGGAATTCTGAATAATTTATACTCACCGCTCCTTGTATTACTGGATTTTCTGACTGTCTCAGAGAAAGCTACGTAAAAGAAACTTCTTATTTCCTCATCACTTATATAATCTATTATACGCTTTATGTACGATAATTCTCTTATGACCTTCGGCTTAAACCAATATTTTATATTGAAGAAATTAGGGGTTTCTATTTCATGTAGAATTTTAGGATAGAATTTGGCTTGCCATATTTTCTCACTAACCTGTTCGAATACCTTTCTTAGTCTAATGGGGTCGAGCGGCGTCGTCTTAACCTTGCTCAAAAGTATGGCGAGAGGGTTTATGTCTACTCCATAGGAGCTAATGTTGTGAAGCAAGGATTCTACGAGTACGGTCCCTGATCCACAGAAAGGATCTAAATTTACCTCAGATTCCTTTCCATATTCCTCTATCAGCCTTCTAGCTATCTGGGGTAGCATCATGGCAGGATAGGTGTGAATACCGTGTATTGAGATCTTAGAAGTCTCCCCAATGAAGTCCCAAGAAGGATCTCTTATCCTTTTCTTCAGATAGATCATCCCTTCTTACCTCCGTCGGCCTCTTTTATAGCTGAAGCTATAATCGACTTCTCCGCTAACCAAGCCAAGACGATCATCCTTACTACCTCGGAGTCAGAGGACCCCATCTTCCCCCTGAGTTTGCTAATTATTTCCCACTGCTCATCCGTAAAGGTGACCTGGACCTTCCTCATGGAATCTCCCAAGATTCTTGTAGTACACTTATTTATAAACATATCGGTAACAAACGCTCTTAGATCCACAAGCTTCTCTTGGATCTCCTTTTAATAATCCGTATTACTAACCCCCATCCTAGCAAAGAAGATACCTTGCTTAGTCACTAGACCAGTAACATATCCTTCGCAGTCAAAGAACGCTTGAATGAATTCAGCTGGTCTCTCCTTTAGTAGATTTAGAACGTTCTTACGGTTAAGGAGAATGTCTGCAAGCTCTCTAGACTGAACCTCCATGTAACATCTGCCATCCGCTAGTTTACCTACGAAGTAAGGCTTCTCCCTGCCCATTAATACGCTTAACCTTCTGGCGGCGGCCTCTGCGAGTTCTCTATCCTTTACATTCAATGAAATGAACCTGCCCTTGCGATTTACCTTTATAGATCCGTCTCCCGCATACATACCGGCTATCCAAGCGAGATCTCCTCTTTTAGAGAGGTCAGGAACGTTGAGAGTGAATTGGAAAGGATGGGGATCATAGTAAAGAGCTACAAATTGATCTACTATCCATTTTATCTAATGAGGCTGAGGAGGAAGTCTTTAATCCCATTAATGGCTAGAAAAGAGGAAGAAATAGAGGTAATTGACTTGGTGCATAGGCATAAGGTGAGGAAAGGAAATGTGAGAAGTAGCTTGTTGAACCTAATACTGATTGGGGCGATAGAAATCTAGGAACCCAGCTACCTCTTCACTCTTACCTTGGATGTCTCCACGGACTCTTCTTCATCACCGTAGCTGACGAAGACATCGTAAGTCGCGGGCGATGGCCCTATGACCCACACCTAGTACCAATAACTCTCTGAAAGTTCCTCTAGACAGACTTGAATGTCTACCTCTTTATCCTAGAAGGGGCTTCTAGGAGGGCTCATGATATCTCCAATTATCAGGAGGACGAGGGTATCGAGGATACTGAGGATAATACCCCCTCTTCTCCTACTACTTCAACTCCTCGATCAGACATCCCCGAAATTCAGGTACCCCCTTTTGTTCCTGCTAGCCTCTTACGTGTTCCTGCTTGATTACTTTGAGGCGGATGCCATCGCCTTAAAGAGGGTAGAGGGAGACTCTGTGAACTTGATCATCCCTCCAGAACCATATAAGATCTCTTTCAGGGAAAAAGCTAATCTAAATGTCCTCATAGTCGGTACCTCCGGGAAGGGTAAGACCAACCTGCTCGATTACATGGTCTCCAAGTACTTCGACAAGTTCTCCGTACTGAACTTCAAGGAGGAGGATCTGCACTTGGGGCTGGATGCAACAATAGTAGATGTCTCTGAATTTGCTCCCTTCGACAAAGGGGCCTTCGTCGATGCCTTCATGCTCACCTTTCAGCCCAAGGTACTTGGAGAAGTAGCTAGCAGGTACGCGGGCCTCCTCTCTCCGATAGTTGCCAAGAGCTCTGACTGGCCTACCCTCGTCAAATCCTTGGAGGAGAGCATCCGGGAGGAGAGAGATAGAATCAATAGGACTGCACTACTGAGCTTGAGGGATAAGGTCCAACTGCTCCTACCGAGAGGTTCCGGGGATGTTCCCCTGCTGGACAGGGTGGTGTATGACCTAAGTAGCCTAAACGAGTATCAGAAGGCCTTCTTCGCCGAACTCATCTTGAGGAGACTGTCAAATGTTAGGGATAGGGCCATAGTCGTGGACGAGGCCTATAACGTCTTCAGAAGGACTGAGCATCATACTAGCGTGCTGGAAAGGCTCCTCCGGGAAGGACGGTCCAGGAATCTGGCGATCCTAGTCGCCACGCAGAGCCTCCTCGATGTTCCAACTCCCTTGATACCGCAGTTCGATACAATATTCGTGTTCTCAACATCTGGAGGCGACCTGTCCCTCCTCAGGTCCATGGGGATAGGGGAGAAGGTGGTTTACAAGCTCAGGAATTTCGAGTGCATAGATGTTAGGTCCCCCAAACCCAAGATTCTGAGGTTCAAGAGATTCTTAGGCACGAGGAGAGAGCAGGGAGAACCCGAAGTGGAGTATACGGGCGAAGGTTTCCTCGTGGATGGGAGATACTCGATCAAGCTGAAAGAGATTGATGGCCTAATAGAGGTTCAGATGAGCGATCTGAAGACCAGCTGGAGCTCAGGACCTCATTACGTGAAGAGGCTGAGCGAGGTAGTTGAGACACCCATAGGAGATGCGATCAGGGGTATTTTTGGCAGAAATTCCTCGAAGATTCTGTCGAGGATAGAGGGAGTCCACATCAAGACCAGTGTAGACTACGCAGGAGAGATCCTACGCCTTTTAGCGGAGAACGGTATTATGAATACCTCCTCGATAGCTAGGGCCATTGCCGATAAGTATGGGATCGATATCAACAGAACAAAGTTCGCCGTCCTAACCTATCTGAGGAGGCTCCTCAACAGGGGCCAGGTGGTGAAGACAGAGCTCATTGATGCTCATGGAAGGAAAGTTGTGTATTATGAACTTCCTTCCGATTCGGAGAGCCACCTCCATAAGCTAATGATCGAGGAGATAGTCCTCTTAGCCCGGAAGCTCGGACTGGGAGTGGAGAGAAGGGCAGATGTCGATCTGATGATCGAAGGAATAGGGATAGAGGTCGAGACAGGGAAGAAGAGCAGGAAACCGGCAAATAGGGAGGGGTTCAAGGATGTGTGGGTGGTGGTGCCCAATGATGAGGTGGGCAAGAGATACGAGGAGCCCATGACTCTCAGGGATCTTTATTTGAAGATGAAGG
>JAOZGJ010000047.1 GCA_027491785.1 Thermoproteota archaeon
CCCATTATGAGCAGAAATATGAGAACCAGCATGAATACCATTGTAGCTAATGAGAGGTAAGGCTTCAGCTCCTTATTCACATATTCTCTCCCCTTCTTTTTCAGTAGGGGATACCTAGTCAGCTGACCTGCCAGGAATGGTACTACTAGGGCATAGACTATGGATATGAGAACCTTATCAATTGGAACACTGACTGATGCTAGATGTCCGTAGAGACTTAGGTAAAGGGGAGCTATGGGTATTGCCCCTATTAGGCTTATTATTACTAAGGCAGTAGCTAGCTCTATGTTCCCTTCCGCTATAAGGACATAGCCCACTGAGGCGCTAGAAGCAGGAACGACGTTTGAAGCTAAATATCCCAACTGAAGATTATGGTTTTCTAGGATACCCGAGAGCAGCATAGCTAGAAAGGGTGCTAGTATGAATATGTAAGCAACTGTTGAGAGAATTGCTTTATGATGCTTGAATCCCTTGGCTAACCCGTCTGTCCTGAGCTGTATCATTGAGGGATATAGGGTGAGTATAGCAAATGTTAGAATCAGGTTCTTTAGGAGGATCTTGTTCGCACTTATAGAGCCTTTTATGAGGTAGCCCACTATTACTCCAAGTATCAGCGAGAGGATCGTGTATAGGAGGAAATACCTTCTTACGTGAGCATAGAGGTGGACTAACAATTTCCCCCACATATTATCACTAATTGACTAACTGGTCAGTCAATAATAAAGTTTTCTAATCATGGATATTAACCGATAAGTAGGATATAATATACGATAATATGATATGGATGAAAAATGAGGTTATTATATATTATTAAATAAATAATGGAGAATATGATGAAAATTAGCTTTTTTCATTTAGGTGATTCCGAGTGCCTTAAGCAGCAGGTGTGTAACTTCACTAGGGGATTCTAGAGCAGCATTATGACCTGAAGAAGGTATCTTCATAAGTACAGCAGAATTTCTATTTGCGTAACCCTCTAGATACCTCTTATTGATTACCTTATCATGTTCTGGGATTAATAGGACAACATCTGTGTCTGGTTGTGGATCGGGAAGCTTAACTCCCGAATTCTGCATTAAAACCTCGGAATAAATTTCCGAGGAAGATTTGGCTGATTCTCTATAAACGAATTCGAGTAGTTCCCTCGATGGTTTATGGAAGAGTCTCTTAGGTATGATATATTTTCCTATAGGTGTTTTTAGGAGAACTACCGTCGCCAAAAGTTGTATCCCTGATGGCATCTCATGAGTTGGAGATAAGAGGATGATTTTCTTTGCCGGTAAGCTGTAAGAGGCAATCACTGCTATTATACTACCCATACTGTGACCTACTAAATAGGGCTCCCTTAGGGATAGAGCTTGAGCAAGCTCGACAACATCTTCAGCCATTCTATCTAACTTGTAGTTTCCAGGTAAGGGTTTATCGGAATCCCCATGCCCCCTGAGATCTAGAGCTATTGTCAAAGCCCTTTTTGAGAGGGACTCCATCTGGTAATGCCAGAAGTTTCTCGTAGAGGCCCATCCATGGATAAAAATTATTGGACGGCCTTCACCCCTAACTTCATAGGATATCCAGAAACCATCACTGGTTTTGAAGCGTTCCACGGGTTAAGGAGCTTGGCCTCAGATATAAGCATTCGTCATGATCTAGCTAGTGGTTCAAAAATTCATGGCAAGAGCTTTGATAGCTTTACCGCTAATTATTGCTTTGCTTCAATCTCTCCAAGGCTTCCCTCACGCTAATCCCGCTTAGCTCTACACGCCTTATCTTCATCTCATCTAGAGCTACTAATGCATTAGGTCCGAAGGCACCAGCAACAGCGACATCAACTCCCTCATTCACTAGCTTTTGAACTACCTTTATCGCTGCGCCGCTCCTAGCCTTGGCTCCCGGGTTCTCCTCTACTCTGACGTTCTTCACATCGTTTCCATCTAAGTCAACAATGATCAAGTAAGGTGCCCTCCCAAATCTGCTACTTACTTCAGCATCAAGGCCCTTATCATCCTCGCAAACGAAGGCTACTCTCATGACTAATCCCGTAGGTCTGGAGGAACTTCAAGCTATAAATTGATCGGTTATATTGAAGGAAATTGAAATGTCCCTCGTTACTAGTTCCAATACCTCTCTTGAGCTTCTTTCTGCGGGATCAAGAGAAAAACTAATGATGGATGTGATCAGGGCTCTTCCTCATATCTTGGATCTTTGATCACCAATCTGTTAAGTTCTTGATCGCTCAGGTCCTTCGTTTCGCCAATAACTTCATCCAGTATTGATCTGACCTCGTCAGGTAATTCAGGAGGTTGGCACTTGTATCGAAAACATTTCTCCTCCTCAACCTTCTCAATGCAGCCATCCTCCTCCAGTTTATCGATTAATTCCTTTATTTCCCCTATGTAAAAACCGAATTTTTCCTTGACATATGTGAATTCGGTTAATCTATGACCCCTTCTCTCCAGAGAGAGCCATTCGGCCATGAGCAGTATCCTAGATATTCTAAACGGATGAGCGCATCCCAATGAGGAAAAAAGATATGATACTAAATCCCTCTCATTCATCAAATCACCCTGAGAGCTAATTCCTTTCTCAGGAAACCGCAAAGTCACCAAATTAAAATTAATGCTTTCCAGGGGAAGGCTGCAGATGCGAAATTAGATACTGCTCTCGCTACCAATATTGCGTCTAAATGATGTATGAGTTTTACAATCATAGTTAAAACTTATTAATAGTTTAAGCGGAGCATTATAGATGCATCGCTCAGTTCTGATCATCTCGACTTTCACGAATAGGCCAGAATGGAGAACCTACGAAACTAGGCAGGGGAAACTCTCATCTTGTTTACCAGCCCTAGCAAATCTGCTAGATATCCTAGAGGATGTTGAGGAGGTCAGAATAATGATATTCGCACCGCACTGCATAGCTGAGGAGGGAGAGCTGGCTGATCCTATAGACGCCATTGAAAGCATCAGGGAGAAGGTAAGAGCGATTGTTAAATCCTCCAAGGTGGAAGATACCCCATTGGATCGCTTCTTCAGGAGGAAGATGGGAAGGACCTTGATGTCCATTATTAGGGTGATCCCAGTCGAGTGCTTAGGCCTGCACACAATAGAAGGTAAGAAGGTATATTTCGAGGGAAATTTGCTCTGGATATCTCTCAGAGAGACGCTGGAAATTCTGAATGAATTGAGAGAGCTAGCTCCTCCCCGTACAATCCTGCTTAGCACGACTGGCGGGTTATATCAGCTCCCCACCATGATATCTACCATGATCGCTAGAAGCATGATTCCCGGGATCTCTACTGAGATGGAATACTGGAATGGGAAGGATGCTGGAAGAACAGAAATGGGATACCTCCGAGGAATGAATGACCTACTTGTAATGGAGGAGATAGTGAGGAGCTTCTTCGAGGGAAGGGCTGAGGAGCTCATTAGGTTGCTTCAATATCTGGCTCCTCATATGAGGGATTCCGAGCTCGGGTCGAAGGTCTTAGATCAGATGAACTTTCTACTTGGAATTATATGCGGTATGAAGGGTCCTATCCTTCCCCTAGCCCATCTGTCCATACTTGAAGTGATCTCCTCGGATCTCCCCAAGATATCCGATCCCGCGGACCTGAAGATGAGGATGAAAGTAGAGAAGCTGGAGAAATGGATCGTCAGATATCGTTATGAGGCTTCTGGTATTGAGGTAAGCCCTATGGAGGCGCTCATTCTCATGATCCTCTCTATAGCTAAGGAGAGGCTGAATGATCTTGGACTGGTACCCTCGAGAGACGAATTTGAATTCAAGATCCCCGGATCCAGAAAAATCAAGCTCGTGAAAATGAGCTGGGATTGGATAGAAGCTGTAGTAGACCTAATGGATGAGATGCACTCGATCCCTCAATTGCTCACTTTATGCATGCAATTCGGCGATCTCATGAATACCTGCAGAGATCTGCTCAGAGGAATGGAGGTAGCTGGATTGAACTATAGCGATTTAGTGGAAAGGATAAGCGAGGAGAAGCCCCTAGTAGTCATGGATGCTTACCTTGAGGGGTTAGGTGATCCCTCTCTCAGTAGCGAGATTAGAAAGGAGTTCCTCTCTATAATAGAAGATCCCGATTCCATAGTTGAAAGGATAGATGAGCTGAGGGCTCATGCAGGCTTTCTCCCTCCATTGATCTATTTAGCCCGCAAACATGAGAGGGGAATAGATTTTCTTTATATCAGGGAGCTAGCAGAGAAACTTCTCAATCCAGATGCCTTAAGAGGCACATGTGGCCATGCAAGCGACTTAATTCGCGGAATTATATAGGTGAGTGGATAGACAGATAGATAGACTCGATGCCCTGATGAAACGTTGAACACCTCTTCTACTCCCCTTCTTGTCCTCCGGTAGCTCCGGGAATGGCAGCATGAGACCTTTGATTACAGGAAAGGAGATCGTACTCCATCTCAGCCTGGTTAAGTCATGGAAGTATCTTTTAAAGGAAGAGTTCCCAGTGATCGTGATGAACTTAGAACGCTTGCTGGAGAAGTTGAAGTCCCATGGAAAGGTGCTGGCCGTCATACTCTTCGGCTCCACCGTCAGGGGTGAGATCACGCCCCTCTCCGACATTGATATAGCTGTCGTGGTGGAGGATCCCACACCAGAGGACGAGGCAGAGCTGGGGAGCCTCTACTCCCGTAACATAGACTTGGTTCTGTTCCACAGACTTCCACCTTACATCCAGTTCCAGGTTCTGGAGGAGGGGAAGGTACTCTACTTGAGGGATGAGAGGAGGTTCAAAGAGATCAAGTTCAGGACAATAAGGACCTATCTCGAACACTCACGCATGTACAAGAGGGTGAGGGAGATGCTCCTTGAGGCCAGATAGCTTGGCTAGGTTCATGAGCCACTACAGGAAAGTGAAAGAGCTGAGGGGCAGGGATCTCTCAGATTACCTAATCTACACGGCCCTAGCCATGGAGTGCTTTCAGGCAGTTAACTCCCTCATAGAGGTAGGCGAAAGGTACGTGGTGGACCTAGGCAGGTATCCAGCCACCTACTCTGACATATTTCAGATAATGTACGAGGAGGGAGCGGTGGACAGGGAGGAGCTGATGGCTCTGAAGAGACTGATATTTCTCAGGAATCTGATCACTCACGAATACTACAGGATAACTGAGGAGGAGCTCAGAGAAATGGCGAATCTGCTTGATGTGGCTGAAAAAGTCGCGATGAGGCTTGTGAAAGGAGGAAACTCCCTCTTCAAGTAGAGTTATGTCGAGTATGAGTGAAAGAATTAGGTCATAGAAGGTGCAGAGACAACTATTACCTTCCTTAAGATGGATTAGGGACAGTGGGATTATGATCCATAAATTCTCGTTGCGCACTCAAATAGGGCAGGCAATAGGATCAGTACCCTCTGTAAAAGGAATCCAATGGAATCCATCTCACCCTATTTCCCGAAACTGGACCTTCCTCAGATATTATGAGGATCTCATCGACCTTGTCTAACGCCTTTGAAGCCTGTCTCCTATCCTTCCTACCGAAGCCCACTTCTATGCCCAACTTCCGATCCCCCATCTCGAGTACGAAGTCGGGCCCCTCACCCGGCCAGAAGGTCAGGGACCACCCATTTCTTAAGGAAACTAAGTAAAGCTGTGACGCCACATATTCTTCAAGTAGTAGGCCTCTATCATAATGGGGTCTCACCAGAGAGTACCTTATAGTCGGAGTCACGAAGTACCTCTTCAATCCCTTTCTTATGGAAGATAGAGGTCCAAAAGGCCTCAGCTGTATTATGAGACCAGCCTTCTCCAGATAATCTAGTACAGCTATGACGGTCGGCTTAGAGAGGCCAACTTCAGAGGCCAACCGCTCTACACTGATCGCGGGATCAGTAGAAAGCCTCTTGATGATCTGAGGTGTGAGCGATATGGTTCTCCTGTCGAACCTGCCTAGCACCAGCATATCATTGAAGATCACCCTTTCGACGGATCTCGTGACTGCATCTAACCCGAGATCGAAGGTCACCGGTAGTCCCCCCTCACGCAGGAACCTCTCAAATCCGGGCCTGTACTCCGGATTCGCTCCACTCCTGAGGAGGATCTCCATCTTCACAGGATTCACGCGCTCCCCCTTAAGGTGCAGCCACTCGTAGAAGGAGAGGGGCCACATCCACATGACACTAGCTCTCCTAGCGAGCTCTGGCGAGAGCTGAAATGCTATGGTAGAGGATCCGGTTGCTATGACCAGTCCCCTGAATACGTCAGATAACCATTTTAGGGCTTCCGGCCAGTTAGGATCGTAGTGAACTTCATCTAGCATTACAGGGGTATTCGAGGCCTCTAAAATACCCTCTCGTCTCTCTATCTCCTTAAATAAATCAATTAAGCTCTTTCCGTAGAAGAGCCTCAGCTCATCCACCCATACTAGATATCCCCCCACCCTGTGGAAAAGTTGCAAGAGGGCGATGCTCTTACCCACCCCTCTTATGCCAGGCAGCAGAATCATCCCTTTATTCGGGAACTCTTGCAGGATGAATCGCTCCTTCAGCTCGATAGCCCTCCTAGCCCTGATCCCCATCCTGTAGAGGATCTCATCCAGCCACATGTTCATATTGGTAAATTATTCTTTACCAATTATAAGCCTTTTTGGTTTATATGTATTTACCAATAAGCATCGGTACTTCAACTAAGGATCACTGTGGTCAGGCGCGAAATCTTTAAGCCCCGTAGGTCTACTAGATGGGAGGTCCATGCCGTTGGCCTCGACCGCCCTCATGACCCCATAGGGATACCTAAATGGGCGAGGTGGAAGTCCCTACCGCAGACGTAATATGCACAGATTTAAACAGGATGAAGAGGTAGGGACAAACGGATGAAGGAACCTCTGAGGGCCTCTAAGGTCAGAGGGATGGAGAGAAAGATACTCCTCACGTGCCTCTCCATCCTCTCCGACATAGTCGGATACGACGAACTTGCCAGCCTAGATCCACTACCTAGCATCGTTAAGGAGCTTCCAAGTAGGGGGGAGCTCACCAAGTTCCTCTCCTTGGACGAGTGCCAAGTAAAGGTGCAGAGAACCCTGCCCAGCGATCGAAGGAAGGTGTACGCTGCCTACTACACCGTAGATAGGGGGATAGAGATAATCTCCTCCGAGGCTTCCAAGTTATGTGGTTCAGATCTGATCGTTGCTGACCCCTTCATGGGATCCGGCAGGCTCCTCACAGAGACCGTGGAGAGGATGGGTGTGGAGAGGGTCTCCCTGGCTTGGGGGATAGAACCCCTCCCCCTGCCCGCCTTGGTCGCCCTCACTTCCTTAGTATCCATTCTAGGAGCCTCCAAGGTTAAGGTTGCTGTTGGCGATGCCTTCTCCCTCGTGCCCAACCCCCTACTAGAATCGGATTTCCCCAAGGCGGACGCGATAGTCACCAACCCACCTTTCACCAGGTGGAAGCTCCTCCCTAAGAGCTACAGGGAGAGGCTACTCAGGGTAATGGAGGGCCTCGGCTACTCAAAATATCTCACCAGGAGGGAGGTGGGCCTCCAAGTCCTGGCTATGTTCCTAGTGGATCATTCCCTCAAGGATGGGGGCTTCTTGGGAGCTGTGCTGCCGGCCTCCACGTTCTACACCATATACGGGAGGGGGTACAAGGAGCTCCTCTTAGAGAGGTACGACCTCAGAGCAGTGGTGGAGAACTCGGATAGCTCCTTCTCGGTCGATAGCGGCTTCAAGGAGCTTATAATACTCGCCGTGAAGGGGGGAGAGTACCAGGGAACCCTAATAGCGAGGGCTGATGATCCCCTCAAGGAGATGGGTAGGTTGGACATGAGGGAGCTGCCCAGCTTCCTCCAGATGAACTGGCTATCCCTCTTCAGCCCACTGAGGGATCCCGTGAGGAAACTCTTCGAGAAGGGGATCTCAAAGGGGACTTTAGGGTACTGGAGGGATCTGGGGCCGGACATGGTGAGGGGACTGGAGATGTATGGCCCTGACTTCTTCTTCATCCCCAACAGGTACTGGTCGGTGATGGAGGATAGGAGGAGTGAGGTGGTCATATCTAGGGGGGAGGAGGTCCTCTCTCTAGGCAAGGACTTCCTGGTTAGGTCCTTGAGGAAGCCCAGCCTCTACGCCAGGAGGATAGAGGTATCCCCAGACAGCTACATGCTCTTGATACCTCCCATCCCACTGGAGGAACTCCCCCCGGACGTCAGGAGGTACGTGAGGTGGGGCGAGGAGTCCAAAGCAGCGGCTCCGGCCATAAGGGCCTTTGGAAGCAGGTGGTACTCCCACGTCTTCTCACAGGTAAGGAGCAAGCGCCCCTTCGGGAGGGTCTTCATCCCAGACAAGGTGGACCTCATGTTCAGGAGGAGGAGCGTCTTCGCCAACTACTCCGAGGAACCGGTGTCGGCCTCGAAGAACTTCTACCTCATAAGGGGGTCGGGGAAGGAGGCTAAGCTCATAGCCGCCTGGCTCAACTCCACACCCTTTCTGGCGATACTCCACCTCATGGG
>JAOZGJ010000051.1 GCA_027491785.1 Thermoproteota archaeon
TTACCTTCTCAGGATCCTCAGGTATGTAATAATGATCCTTTATCCTGAGGGCTACTTCCCTGCTGACAAGCACCTCCCCACCCAGTCCTGGTTTCGCACCTTGCCCGGCCTTTATCTCGAAGGCCACCAGTCCCTCCTCTATGTATCGATCGAAATCGGGATCCGTGTAAACCCTTTCCCATAACTTCAGGTTCTCATCCTCGACACTTTGTTGTATTACAAGCCCACCATATCCATCCTCCAGGTTCTCCAAATAGGCCAAAGCCCTCTCCTTGAAGGACGGCTGATTGGTGAGCCTTTCATCGTACCCCCTAATTGCTGCTATGTTCTCTCCAAGCGAGTAAACTATGCCCATCTCAGAGCATCCCCTAGCCACCTTCGGGCCAATGAGGTTGGCTATGTGAGTCCCTCCCATGGCAGCGCATGTAACTGGCATCCTAACCCTGAATCCGCCTACCGATGTCCTAGTGCTCACATCTGTATATAGGGGCTCCCTGAGGAGCTCTATTCCCTTCTCAAGTCTCTCAGGTGTGAACTGAGGCGGAAGCAAGACTATATCATCCAAGAGTAGGAACCTCCTGGGCTTAGTGTATACGTCGGCGCCGAATACGTTGTATCCAAACTCGTCCTTGGGAGGATAGACCGCCAATTCGCCTAGCTTGGCCCTCCTGAAGATCTCGTTTATCGGGTAGTCTGTCATGGTGAGTGCACCCCCGGAACCTTGGGAGCCGGTCTGGCTAGGTGAACTGATGGAAGGTCGCAGATGTACTTAACCAATCTCTCCATTCCTATACCGAATCCTGCCGTCGGCCTCCCATGATCGCGGAGGAATTTGAGGTACCAGCGATAAAGTTCTGGGTTCTCATTTGTCTCCCTCATCCTAGCGAAAACCTTAGACACTTCATACTCCCTTGCAGCCCCAGAGGAAAGCTCTCCATGGCCTTCTGGAGCAAGGAGGTCGAAGTCCATAAGAATACCGGGCTTATCCGGATACTCGCGATCGTAGAAGCCCCTCGCTCCCCTTGGATAGTCGTGAACGAAGAATGGCTGGTCATTTATCTTGGATAAGTACCACTCCCACTCCCAAGGAATTTCAGCCGTGAAACTGAGCCTATCCTGAGGTCTCTTAACATCAAACTTCTTCTCCAGCTCCTTAATTACTTCTCCATCCTCAGCATGTTTCATCAGGAGCTTAACAGCCTCTTTATGGGTCATTCTCTTTAAAGGAAGTCTGGCATCTGGTAAACCCTCCCTCTCAGATCCGAAGAACTCCCATATAGTCCTAAGGCGATCCTCATATCTCCTCATCTCATCGATCACATGCTTGAGCATCCTCTCTGCTATCTCCATCACTTGGAAGTGATCGGCATCCCTCACCTCAAGATCGACTTGAACGAACTCAACGAGATGACGGCCGGTCTTGCTCGCATCTATTGGTTCATGTCTCAAGTTAGGATAGAAGAAGTAGATCTTACCCTCGTCCATTGCCGCTGCTAGGAGCTGCTTGTAAAGGATACCGCTTCTCATCAACCTGTACTCCCTTCCATAGTAAGGGACTCGGAATTCAAGGGCACCTCTAGTTCCGGGATCCGTTACAGGTCCCAACATTATCGGATCGAATTCAATGAACCCTTCTTCATCTAGGAATTCCCTTATAGCCCTAGCTATCCTATGCCTAAATCTGTACACCTCTTGAATGACTGGATGGTTCACTATGCTGAAAATGTCACCCGTGAATGCTTCAGGTTCCAATATTAACTTCAGCTCTTGATCTGCAGTCATTGGGGGTAATCTACCCTCGCCCAATAAAAGCACTACCATTAAAATGACTTATAACTATTGATATATATGTATATACAACTATAATTTAATTAATATAGGATCGAAAAGACCATAAAATAATAAAAACTAGATCAATATGCCTTTATAAGTAGCGCTTTGTCGCAAGCCAACCTGCTTACCCATTTCTATCACTGGAATCTCTATCTGTGGCTCCGATATTAGGTCTTTGAGCTCTTCTTCATTTAAAGGCTCTTCTTCTGCTCTGGTTCTCTTCAATAATGATCTAACAGATCTAATAATAGCAGGAACAGTTCTCAAGAGAAGGGAATTACCTCCCTTGAGGAGATCCCTAATCGCATACTTAGGCCTCAGATAGAAGGAGAGATACGCTTTAACTAGAGCTCTCTCTATCTGCTCAGTGGTGAGATAAAAGCTCTTCATTACCGAGCGAGTTGTCGTGTAAAGCCTCCAGTTGAGGGTCTTAAGAAGCTTATTCTTAAGGGCATAATACCATAGTCTGGTTCCAGGATAGGGTGTCGCTATAGTGAATTGGGCATAGGTGACATTGAGCTTTTTGGCGAATCTCACTGTTCTCTCAATATCTTCCTTCTTTTCAATGGGAAATCCAAGTATGAAGGATCCAAGCGTATTGAGCCCTACCTTAACCGCCATCTCTATCGCTCTGATAGCTTGCTCGATAGTTATTCCCTTTCCTATAAAGTCCAAAATTTTCTGGGTACCGGATTCTATCCCGAAGTATATGGTGTGAGCTCCAGCTCTCTTCATCTTTTTCGCTGTTTCCTTATCTATTGTGTTAACCCTAGAGGAGGCAGACCATGAGACATCTATCCCCTCCTTAACCATCTCATCCGATATCTGCTGGGCCCTTTTCCTGTTCAGGGTGAACGTATCGTCGAGGAACTCTATCTCCCTTATGTTGAAATCATCATAAAGGATTTTTATCTCCCTTATCACCCTTTCTACGCTGTGGCCTCTCCACCTCTTTCCAAACTGGAGGGAAGAAGAGCAGAAAACGCAGTTGAAAGGGCATCCTCTTGAGGTCATTATGACACCATACCTTACCCTTCCATATCTGTAATAATCCCATTTTATGAGATCGAATGAAGGAATGGGTAGATCATCTATGTTCTTTACGAGTGGCCTTGGAGGATTTTGAACGATCTTCCCATCACTCCTCCTATAGGTCACTCCTCGGATGTCGTGCAAAGGATCCATCCCATTGGGTCTCCTCAAAGCATCGAGGATCTCCTTGAAAGTTATCTCACCCTCTCCTCTAACTACGATATCTAGGTATGGACATCTCTTCAAGGTATAGTTGGGCACGAAAGTAACGTGAGGTCCTCCTATTACCGTAAAGATATCCCCATTCACATCCTTAGATATCCTAGCTACATCGCATGCATCATAGAAAGCGGGTGTCGTTGCCGTTATCCCCACTAGATCTGGATAGAAGCTCCTTATCTCTCTTTTAATTGATTCTGAGTCCATATTCTCAGCTGATGCATCCAAGAACTTGACATCATGTCCTTCGTTTTTAGCGACAGAAGCTAGATATGCTAGACCTAGAGGAACCCCGTTAACCCCCAAAACACTCTTTATCTCAGAGGTAGTTGGGGGGTTTATCAGCATGACCTTCATGTTTCATCCCTGTAATAATAATTAGGTCAAACTAATACGCTTTTCCCATAAAATCATGTAATTCTAAATTAAATTTAAATATATTACATTTAACTGGTATTAGATATGAGGAGAAATGCTCGCTAATTGACCAAGTATTCAAGAACCTTTTTAGGAAAAAGAAAAGATCTCAGGCAATTCGTTAGTTAGACGAAATATAGTCCATCTGAACGATCTGACAAGCTTGGAGCTCCTCCTCTGGATTTTATCTACTCCATTTGCTATGCAGCTGATCCCCATAAAGTAATTGGAGATTTCCTCATTAAATGTAAGCTGAGAGAGATGGTAGATCTCCCCTCAGGGCATTGGTTAGCGGCTGTCCTAAGGTTTGATGAGAGCCTCAATATCCTCACCTATCCTTCGAGGCTCATGCTAATATCTGTTGCCAAGGGTTTAATGGAAGGTAGGTTTAGTAACTAGATGGGGATTAGATGAGTAAGGGAGATTTCTTAGAGCAGATAGAAGAGCAGCTCAGGAAAGAAGGTATAAGCTTTAAGAGAGTTGAGCATGCTATTCTCACATCCTTTAAAGATGGTGAGATATCCTATAACATCATGGTATTTGCGGATAGGAGTGTAACAATTATAGTGGGTAAGACAAACCCACCCCTCATTCCCACAGCTGATATGGCTAAACAGCTACTGGAGGATAATTTCAGGCTCAATTTCGCTTCTTACCATCTTGATCAGGATAATGAGGTTATAGTTACCTCTTTCCTGAGAAATGAATGCATTAAAGATTCCTTTAAGAGGAATTTCTACATTACCCTATCTTTCCTGAAGAAATTAGGTGAGAGCCTTGCTACTAGATGAGATAGAATCTATTTTGAAGGATGAGGGCCTCTCCCCCATCAGGGAGAAAAACATACTTGCTCTCCTTGTAGGAGAAGAGGAGAAGGAGGTAATCATATATATAGCTACTGAGGAAGACAAGGAGGCAGCATACGTTATGGCGACAGCTTATCCTCCAGTAAATGTGGAGGGAAAGGAGCTGGATCTATTAAGGGCCTCTTGGGATCTGGTTGACAAGGGAATCCCTTGTAAGGTTGGAGCTGATATGAACTCCGCCGTTGTGGAGATAGATCTAGATAGGTGTCACTTAACGAAGGATTATTTGCTAGAGAGTATCTACTATGCAGCTGAGAGCATGATGAACATCGCTGGGAGGCTGGCCGATGATGGTGATAGTGAAGGTGAGGGTAATACCTAGAGCTAAGAGTGAAGGAATAGTGGAGGAGAATGGGACACTGGTTATCAGGGTAAGAGATCCCCCGGAGAGGGGGAAAGCCAATAAGAGGGTGATTGAATTAGTGGCGAGGT
>JAOZGJ010000056.1 GCA_027491785.1 Thermoproteota archaeon
CCATATTGGGCGCTTGTGTTGGGTGTTTTAGTAGCAGTTCTACTGTATCTAGCGTTCACCAAGTGGCACAGGAGGAAGTGGCCATCTTCATGAAATTTTCATTCTTCATGCGGATTTGATCCCTTCCTTCTATTGAAGGCTGTCGAGTGGCGCGCATGCAGGGGTAATACTTGGTATGGTTTCATTCAAGGGATCTGGATCTGGCTTCCATAACGGCCTTATCGTTATTATAATCAGGAGAACTGGGCTAGGGGCGGACTTGAGGTAAGCGTGGAGAGTGAGAGAGGTGAGGGTAGTTAACTCCTTGTCATATTTCTCTCATTCATGGTTATATTCCTGATCATGATGGAACGCTGGACACGTCTCGAACTATTTATCACATGCCGGTACCTTCCTCAGAGCTGAGCTGAGGCATGTTCAGATATCGCTGGCCACCAGCGGATTTTACCCCTCCGTTTACAGCTATGTCCACTGGAGCGAGGATGTACCTGGCAAGAGTCCCGATCCCGGCGCTGTCTTAAGGGGAAGTGGTGGATTCCATGCCCTTCAAGGTATGTGTACCAGCGTATCACGAGAGTGGCGACTGGGAGGCTGGATCATGCGGGCATGAGGTCTAACTGAGGAGTATGTAATCCTACTTCCCGATTCCTCACCTCTCTTGGAGGTAACGGTCTTCAGGGAGGGAACGCCCCATCGATGATTCGCGTAACTCTTATCATAACTCCTTTCTAGCTGACCCATACTGCGCACATCAGGTTATGCGCGCGGGCATATGTGTGAGAGAGCCGGTCACGATGCGCGCGAGCCCGCCTTTATGTACCTATCCCGAGACAACTGACCCCAAGTGATAGCATGGCTGGTATGAAGCCGCATATGACCTGTAGTGAGGAAATGATCCACAGGGGGATTGGATCTACTGGTTCTGCCTTAGCGGGTGCATCAATAATGAGGGTGAACCGAGTGAGGATGGCTTGGTGATCTTCCACTATCATGGAGATAAACTGGTGGCGGTGGAGATATTGGATATAGAGGAATCCACGAGCTCTGAATGAACTCCTCAAGCTGGATCGATAAAAGCTTTAGAACCATCTCTATCACCGATTCATCCTTGCTTATTCTCTCCATAAGTTTCTGAGCGCCCTCATTTCCTTCCCTAGCTTTCACTTCAACGAAAGCCCTGAACCCTTGGTAGCTTGGTATTACTGGTAACTTATCAGCAGCAATTTGCTGGTAACTTGTTACCAGCCCGCTCTCATCTTTACTACTAACTGAGTTACTAGTAATTCTCTGATGACAATTTACTAGTAACAAGTTAGAAGCGCAAAAATAAATACATAGTAAATTTATTTCTCCCCTACAGGTCATAATAGCGATGGAAGAAATAACATTTGAGGTTGAGGAGACTGAAGAGGGGTTCATAGCTAGAGCTGTTGGTCATGCAATCTTCACTCAAGCTGAGAGCTTAGAAGAACTGAGGAAGATGATCATAGATGCTGTAAAATGCCACTTCGATGAGAAAGAGATTCCTAAGGTGATAAGGCTCAGGATAGTGAGGCAAGAGGTTCTGAATCTATGAAGCTTCCTAGGGATTTGAATGGGGAGGAATTGGCCAAACTGTTGGGTAAATTTGGTTATCGCTTGGTCAGGCAGACAGGAAGCCACATGAGGCTGGCTAGGGGAAGCGATCGAATAACGATACCTAGGCACAGGCTTAAAGTGGGAACGCTGAACTCTATCCTAAACGAAGTAGCTCGACAGTTGGGTATGGATAAGGAGGAGCTCGTTAAGGAACTGTTTGAGAAGAGATGATTGATTCCTTTTTCATCCACATCTTCAGAGCCATGGTGAGCGAGAATCTGATCAGTGGAGATGGGATCTGAGGGGCCATGACGCCGAGCTGAGTCTGTTCTCGATCCTGAGGATGAACTGCTCAAGTCCATGGGTTCCGACGCCTTGGCAGCGCTCGTGGGCTCGGGTGAGCTGACCATGAATCAGGTGAGGGAGGAACGGAGGAGGTGGCCCTCAGGATTGTCAAGGATCTGCTGGAGGGAATAATGGAAGATATGTCCGATGAACGCTTGAAATGCTTCCTAGACTACTTGGAGTACCTGAGACCTGACGATCTCCTAGAAGGCTTGAATGATTCTGAGAAGCGAGAGGTCGCGCGGATCCTCATGATCGCATACCTTAAAGAGAATCCTAGGAGTGAGCTCTTCGGAGATATAGATTCATTCTTGGGGAAGGTGGTGGATTATCTCAGACCTGAAGATGTGAGGGAACTGAGGATAGAGTGCTATGATATCAACGAGCGCGCCGTGATCCCGGAAACCTGTACTCTCTGTTAATGAAGCTGCCCATGGAGTGGCATGAGTTCTATCTAACAGGGGAGTGAGATTGGTACGACCATATTGGGCGCTTGTGTTGGGTGTTTTAGTAGCAGTTCTACTGTATCTAGCGTTCACCAAGTGGCACAGGAGGAAGTGGCCATCTTCATGAAATTTTCATTCTTCATGCGGATTTGATCCCTTCC
>JAOZGJ010000069.1 GCA_027491785.1 Thermoproteota archaeon
TGAATGTCGCTCTTGGTAGCTATGTCCCTCAGCACCGCATTTATTATAGCCAGCCTTACGTCAGGCTCAGAGACTAGCAGCTCAGCTAACCTCTTCCTTGCCGATTCGTCCTTCTCGAACAGGTCAACCACTTCTCTAGCTGTGAGGCCCACATGGATTCAGGGTTATGGGGGATATAAGGATTGCTGCAGGAACGAAAGTAACGGGGTTAGGATATAACTATTCAGGTACATGGGTAGAGCTAGTTAGAGCGATACCGCATTGTGCAACCGATGTCCGTGTTACCGTTCTGGCTAGCCTGTGTTAACTGTTCTTTGTGGACATGATGTTTAAATACTTTTGTGATTAATTGTGAGTGTATGGTGGTGAAAGGGAAACTCTACACGGTTAAGCAGGCAAGCGAAATACTCGGTGTTCACCCAAAAACAATCCAGAAGTGGGACAGAGAAGGGAAAATCAAAGTAGTCAGGACACCCGGCGGGCGGAGAAGAATTCCAGAGAGCGAAATCAAACGCCTTCTCGGAATAAAAGAAGAAAACGGTTTAATCATTGGCTATACAAGAGTATCCAGCCACACTCAAAAAGACGACTTGGAACGACAAATCGAGACGATAAAAGGATACGCAAGAGAAAAAGGCTGGCAGGTTCAAATCCTCAAGGACATTGGTTCGGGATTGAATGAGAACAGGAAAAACTACCTCAAACTCCTCGAACTGGTCGCGAAAGGAGAAGTTTCAAAAGTCATTATCACTTATCCAGACAGGCTCACCCGTTTTGGATTTAAAACCCTCCAATTCTTCTTCCAGCAACATGGGGCGGAGATAATCGTCCTCAACGAGAGGGACAAAACTCCGAGAGAAGAGTTCATTGAAGACTTGATTACAATAATCAGCCACTTTGCGGGCAAACTCTACGGAACGCGTTCCCACAAATACAAGAAACTCAAAGAAGGCGTTAAGAAACTCATAGCGGAGGTTGAGAGCGAGTGAAAATCGTCCTCACATACAGAATGAAGCACAATTGGGAAGTTGAAAACTTCCTCACCGAACATCAAAAACTCCTCCAACGGGCGGTTAATGAGGTTTGGGAGAACGCGACTTGGAAGGAGAAAGAAGTTAAACACCGCTATTTTATCGGAAACGGGGAATACAATTATTACGAAACAACTCGCCTTATTCCGTATTTCCCCAAATCAAATGGGTTCAAGAGGGAATTGAGGAACAAACTCCTCAAAGACTGGCCATTCGCAAAACACTACGTTGATTCCGCCATAAAGACGGCATACTCGATCCTTGAGAGCTGGAGGCGGAATTACCTCAAAGGAAGGAGGAAGAGAAAGAGACCACTCGTGAAGAGGAAGTTCGTCCGAGTTAAAACCACCCTGATGAAGGTTGAGGGTTCTGGGATCAGGATAACCATCAAACCGCGTGAAAAATACCTTGAACTCGACTTTTCTGGGGAATGGTTCTATGAACGAATCAAGGACTGGAAGGTTGGGGAACTGATAATCAGGGAAAGCGATGTTCTTCTAACTTTTTCGAAAGAGATCGAGTTCAACGGGAGGATTAAAATTGGGATTGACAGTAACTTGATGAGCCTCGACGTTTACCACCCTGAGAAGGGCTGGGTTAAAGTTGACTTGAGTGAACTCCACAGGATCGCAGAGACCTACGACGGGATTATTGACGGTCTCAAGAGTATTCAGAGAAAGGCCACAAAGAGAATTACAAGACTCCTCAAGAAGTATTACGCCCGCAGGAGAAACAGGATTGAGGACTTTCTGGACAAACTTGCAGTCCAACTCTCAAGGGAGTTCCCAGATGCGGTTTTCGTTTTTGAGGACTTGAACAAGTCCAATATGATGAAAAACAGCTCAAAGAGGTTTAATCGGAGGTTGTCCAGCTCAACGTGGAGTAAAATCGTTCAGAAACTTTCCTACCGTGTTCCTGTCGAGTTTGTTAATCCCGCTGGTACTTCCTCCACCTGTCCGAGATGTGGGAGCAAGCTGAAGTCCCGAAATGGGCTGGTGGAGTGTCCTAACTGCAGTTTCAGGGCCGATAGGCAGTTTGTCGGCGCCTTCAACGTCTGGATGCGGGGACTTGGGGCCGCCCTGAGCGGGGACGAGGTTGATGATCTGCTCCCCGGTGAACCCGGAGGGGAGTTGAGGCTGATGAACCCCAAGTCCGTCGTGAGGGTGGACTTGATGGGGAGGGCTTTCACTCAAATCCTCCCCGAAAACTCACGACGGACAGACCCCGCTGATGGTATTATATAATACTGACCACTAAGGAAAGCTATGAAGATACCTGACAGGACCAGACCTAGGAGGAGATCTCTAGAGGTCTTCCAGACCTCTTTTTCAGCCAGTGAGAATACCAAGTTATAGAGGGATGCGTATAGGATCACACCTATGACTAGGTGCGTCACTGGATCTATCCTCTCCGCAAACCCAAAGAAGGAACCAACTAATAGTATGGGAGTGTAAAGGTAAAGCCCATCAGATGGGAACTTTAGGTGGGAGAATAGCATCGGCTTATCGGAGAACCTCCTGTACAAAAGCCAGATTAAGGCCATGAAGACGAAAGAGAGAATATAGTAAGCAGGATCAGGCCTATAAGCCTCCCCAAAGAGGTTGGAGAGGATGATCACCATGGCTAGGGTGGGGAGCATCCACCTGATGGTGAATGGGCTTGCAAGTTCAGCTCCCCTATCTTCCGGATAGATGGAGTCCACCAGCATTATGGGAACGAGTACACTGTATATGCTGTGGAAGAAGGTCAGATAAAGTGCCCAGTTCCAATTAACCCCTAGAAACCTACCATAGGTGGAGAAAACCCCGAGAGACCTCTTGCTTGGATTGTAGTATGTATTTACTGCGAGCCCCTCTATGAGAACCCCCTCAAGCATCCCTAGGAGTAATATATGGTGATATTTCAGATTCCTGTGGACTGCGTAGTTCCTTATAAGGACCGCTGGGAATCCGTAGATCACGATGAGGATTGCTAAGTTGATCGGGTTCAGGAACTTCCAGAAGGGAGTGCTCCCTGTCAGTAATTCCGGAATGGCTGGAGCTAAGATTAACAGGGTAAATAAGCTTCTATTCCGTCTGAGCAGTTCTTTGATGAATGGCAACATCCTACCTCCAACTTAACTTAACACAACACGATATAGCTAGATTCTAGTTTGATCTGCGTTACGATGCTGTATCCTATTCAAGCGGGACTATTATCTCATATAAATGGATAAGTTTTCCTTCAAAGGTCTCCATGATCAGCGATACGCCTCCTTAAGAGAGGTATGTCCTCTTTCGTTTCTTATCGCGCGCATTTGCCGTAGCCTGCCAACATAAGGATTATCGACTATTCAAGTTCAGAAATCACCGCTCCAGTAACCATTCCGCCTTCCCCTAGGCCTGTTATTGGATGGTGCCTGAAGCAGGGATTGCTGTTCAATTGGATCTCCAGGGAGGATGGCATTATTTGTGCTTTTTAACTCTTCATGCGGGAACTTGAGTCTCTCTGAGCGGTGTTGAGGCTGATGAGGCCCAAGTTCATCGTGAGGGTAGATCTAAATCGGAAGATATTTACTCATTTCCTCCTTGAAAAGCTCGTGGTGGACTCCTAACTGTTTAAGCTTGGAAATATAGTAACAAGGTAAGATCGATGTACTCGATGTTCAATAATCAGATATATGATGACAGAAGGACCTCTCTTCATCCAACTTCTTGAGGAGCTTTTCATCTGCTGCGTATAGGTGAGCTTTCAGCATCTTAGCGAGAGCCACGTAGCTCGAGTCGCAAACAGAGATCCCCTTCCTCAGGGATAGTCTAGCCGCTTCATCAGTGTATTCCTCATCTGATAGGTCATATATCTCGAAGCCGTAGAGCGAGAGACTCCTAGCTATTTCACCTATTGCTCCTCAGTATCTCCTCACTGCTATACTTCAGGCATTCAAGACCTCGAAATTGAGGATACTAGGGGTCGAAATCCGAACCACGCCATTAAGATAATCATCCCTCAGCTTCATGCCTGTCCCCTGTCCTTCCCAAGCAGATACCACTTAGCTACGACGGATGATCTGAAATTACCCTCCTGACCATTTAAGCTCCCTCCACTTTCTGATCTCCTTTACACTGGAGAAGCCCTCATCGGGCTTTATTAGGTACCTCTCATTTAACAATAGAGCCCTAGCTAGGTCTCTCCTCTCTAAATTCTTTAGCTCCCTCTTAATGTTTCTCCTTATAACCTCACTCCAATTCACATGCTTATATTTGAACATCTTCTCCTTCAGGTCCTTACCTATCCTCACGCTTAACATGTCTATATAAAAGTAAATAAGCATGATATGTGCAAAGTGACGCGAAAAGTGACATAATGAAAAGAGTATCAAGGCAGCTAGGGGAGAAAGGGGGTACTATCGAAGATCCTGATAAGAGGCTCAAGTTCTTGGATCTCTATGAGATGGACTAGAACTCCTGAGGAAACCTGCAAGAGGAATTATGAGAAGTCAAGACCTCCTAAAAACTCCCTTGCCCTAGGGTTAAGATTACCTAGAGGAGTGATCTTTGTGGTACAGTAGGTGGTTGATTCAGCCCCAGCACACATGCATCGCATAAACTTGCCACAAAGCATTTATTTACATATTTACTTGTGGGACGCTTACTGTGAGAATTAGCGATGAAGTTGAGCAGTCCCTTAGGAGGAAGGCCATTCAGCTCTATGGGGCTAGGAAAGGAGTTCTTCAGGTCCTCTAGAGAGGAAAGAAGAATGCTGTAAGCTTTATGGTACATTGAGAAGGAAGATACGCGTAGCTGAGACCCCACGATTTGTTGATAATTTTTCCGTTAAAGTTACTACAATAGAAATTTTATTATTTGATAATTTATTTTAATGATTAACTAAGATTATTTGGTGGTCATGATGAGCGGCAAGATCGCCTTCATCGTGATCGCTATAGGTGTCCTGATCCTAGCTTATGTCGGATATTCCTACCTCCAGAGCGCTCAAAGGGAGACCAAAACGTCCATCAAGCCGATAACTAAGCCCAAAACTAAAGTAAAGCCAAAGCAGAAGCCCGGGAAAAAGGCGCAGAAGCCCGGCGGCATCAGAACTAAACCAAGAACATCCCCAACAAGGGAGAGGACGGAGACTTCAGTTAAGCCCTCACCTAGTACCACTGAGCGCGAGAGGCCTTCATACGAGACTGGGATATTCCGCTACAACTGGCTGAAGTACGAGGTCACGGTAAGGGGAAATCGGTTCACATACACATTTAAGAATCTGGGCGAGGATGTAGTGAATGGTAAGGCATGCTATCACCAGAAGGTAATCGTGGAGGGACCCCAGAGTAGCGAGATGGAGGTATGGTATGATAGGGGTACGGGTAGTTGCGTCAAGGCCGTCATAGAAGTAGCTGGAATGGGAAGGAGGGTTGTACCGTGCTCCCAAGCTTCCCAGATGCCGGCGAGCGGGGAGGGGATGAGGTACGTCGGTGAGGAGACGGTCTCCGTGCCGGCGGGTACCTTCGACTGCTGGATATTTCAGGGAACGAATTACAAGGCCTGGATCTCTAAACAGGGGTTGCTGGTCAAGTGGATCTCCGGCGAGTCAGAGGGCGTGCTGATCGGGTACGGGTGATCGCACGATGTCCATGGGCCTCCCTCGCGGCAGATCAGTCAGCTTCAGCTTGCCCATGCTCCTCGCCCTGCTGATCATTACGTATCACGCGATGGCTGCCGGAGCTCTCACCATAACTCCGGTGGCCGATTCCAGCATAATCCATGGAAGGGACTCCCGGGGAAACGTGCTGGATGGTAGGAACTACGGAAGCGACACCACTCTCTTCCTAGGGAAGGTGTGGCAGATGAGCCTAGGGAGTTCGAGCAGCATCAGCCTACTCTACGTCGGAAGGGTGGTCTTGAACTTCCCCCTCACCTCCGTATCCTGCCCCGTTGGCAAGGCGGAGCTCGTTCTAAGGGCAAAGGAGGGCAGAAATATCATGGTGAGGGTTTACTCCCTGAAGAAGGGGTTCGTCGAGGGGGAGGTCACTTGGGAGAGGGCCAAGAAGGGTGATCCCTGGAGCGGGGGTGAGTACGATTCCTCCGCCCAGCTCGATCACAAGTACTACTCGGAGTTGAGGGATGGAGATGAGGTGAGGCTCGACATAACCGAATGGGTCAGGTCCAATAGGATGGGCATGCCGGACGGCCTCGTACTCGACTCCGGGGGATCGAGTGGCTACGCCCGTTTCTACAGTAAGGAATCCACCTACCCGCCCAAGATCGAGGTGATGTGCACCTCCCTCCCCGGACCTAGAACTTCTCTTCCCCTCCCAACCTCCAGTACAACGGGCTCAACCACTACCGTGACCTCATCATCGATCACCGCAGCTACATCATCCACCCCGCCCCCCGCGACTTCCACCCCGACTACCTCCGGTTCACCCACCGCTCCGACGGGATTCCACCTCAGGATCCGTCCGACCTACCTGCAGCTGGTGAGGAGATCTGAGGGAAGGGTGCTCATAGATGTGGTCTCCACCTCGCCGACGAGGGTGAATCTGAGGGAGGTATGTCCATCCGCGATTCGGTGCTCCCTCTCCACGACTAGCGGCACAGCTCCCTTCTCATCAAACCTCACTATAGTAAGCGGTGGGGCTGGAGAGGGGAGCTACGAGATAAGAATTATCGGCGAGTCCTCAACGGAGAGGAGGGAGAGGATCGTGAGAGTGAGGCTTGTCAGCGCTGCGAGCCCCTACTTCACCTTGGAGGTCTCCCCACCCCTAGTGGAAGTCGAACCGGGAGGCGATGTGTCCCTCAAGGTCAGAGTCACCGGGCTGGGTGAGTTCAGGGATACCGTGAGGTTGGAGGTAAGGCCGAAGGTGGCGAGCATCGATCCGCCAGAGGGAATCCCGCCGTTCGAGTCAATCGTCAGGCTCAAGGTGCCCGAGGACGCGAGACCAGGCCTCCTAGTAGTGAGGGTTGTGGGGAGGTGTGGGAAGATCGTCGTGAGGGATGAGGCGTCGGTCATGATCAAGGGAGGAGAGGGTGGACAGTCGAGAACCTCGGTAAGATCAACCACTTGGGAATCGATCCGCGGCGGGGAGACTTCCAATACCACCGCTAGTAGAACTCGATGGGGAGGGATCGGCCCAACGGTCAGCCCCAAGGTCACGACCGGAGGGACTACAGGCAAGGTCGAAGCGGAGGGGAGGACTTACCTATGGGGACTGGCGTTAATAGGGGTCCTGATACTGTTGCTCGGGGTGCTCCTCTTGGTGAGGTACAGGAGATCCGGCACCGATCGACATGAGTCCAGATAGTAGCACCCAGCCTCTGGATATCTTTTATCCTGCTGGTGATGGGAGGCATATGTACTTCAAGGGTATCGAGATGAGGAGGAAGTACCGGTCATCGTTAGGGAGGATCAGTTAGGCAGGCAGTTGGTTGCCATCCACGACTCGGCGCTCTAGCCGGGGATCGCGCGATCCAATAGGTGTAGTAGGGATATCCTTAAATAAGGTTTTATGTAAGAATGTCTCGATGGGGGTCAAGACCAGCTTCGTAATCCCGGAGGACCTTTACAGGGAGTTGAAGAAGCGGGCCCTAGAGGAGGGCAGGAGCATGAAGGATGTACTTATAGATGCCCTCCTTAACTACCTGAGTTCAGATACCTCTGGTGGCAGGAAGAGGAAGGAGCTGGTAGATCTAATCCTGAGACCCGTGGAAGGAGCAGGTCCCGATGATCTGAGGGAGTATGAGTACGAAGATCTCGGTGATTGAATTGAGAGCTTTCGTGGACACCGAACTCTGGAGTCTCGCTAAGAAGAGACCTGTGAGATCCAGATTCAAATCGGAGGAAGAGTTCAACCTAGCAATGGAGGTCCACGAGAGGGCCGTGAAGTTCTTCAAAGAAGTATTTCCGTCGCTAGATGTTTACATCTCCCACCACCAACTGATGGAGATATTCCATGTCATGGCGTTCCGGGGGCTCAGGGTACCATTGCGGGAGGCTTTAGCCATCGTAGAGCGGATAATGGAGGATGAATCGATCGTTAAGGTGCCCATAACCGCCGATGTGGTCAGAGAAGCCCTAAAGGAGAGCTCCGAGACCCGCATTCACGTGTGGGACTTCCTCTGCTTCTTGCCGGTCAGGAGGTTCGTGGACATCGCGTATTCATCCGATCCTCACTTCAGGATCATAGGGGAAAGGTACGGCGTAGAGGTGGTCAATCCAGTCGGCAGGTGGATGGGCCCCTGAGGCAGTAAGTAGCGAAGCATTAGGGCGAGTCCTCCATTCGGAATCCCAAACGGTAGTCCTCGCTATATGTCCCCTTGGATCTTTCTCAAGCTCTGATGTCATACGCACTCAGTGAATGGGAAAGCTGTGAGCGGACCTTCCAGCAGCCGGTCGCTGATAGGAGTATCCTCCAGAGACAAAGATTTATCCTTTCATTGATGCTCGCAAGGCGTCTGGTGGTCGCCTTGCCCTTTATGAGGATCTGGCACGGAAGGGTTCCCATCGATAGAGCGGATGATTACGAGAGATTTCTGGTGAGGAGGGCAGTTCCCTGTCCGCTCTCGAAGTACCTCTTTAAGTCGCATTAGCTTGACTGCCAGGAATCGTCGAATGAATATACGCTTCCCACTCTAGTGGGATGGATGGGATAGTATGTAAGAACCATTGGGCTAAATATTTATATACGTTCAACTATTAATCCGGGGTCACATTCGGTGATCCCCAGGCGCTGCTGGGGGAAGTGAGAGGTTGAGTAGGCTAGCGCTCCTCTTGCTTATTCTCCTTGCCGTTGGATTAGTTTTCCTAATTCTTATTGAATATCGCCATCAAGAGCGCACCAGTACTAGCTCAGCTGTGACTAGCCTCACATCCGGATCGACTGGAACCACCTCCGGAACGCAGACTCGTAGCGGGAGAGGCATGACGGAGATCATCAGGAGGATCCCCCACATATACCACAAGCCCTCCGGTTGGAACGGGAGATGCATAATCTTCGTCCACGGACTAGGCGGTAGTAAGGAGAGGTGGTTGAAGGACATGGAGGCCTTCGAGAGGGAGGGCTTCTGCACGTTCGCCTTCGACCTTCCGATGCATGGGGAGAGGGGATCCCTAAAGGATCCCAGAAAGATAGCGCTGGTCATAAAGAGGGGATCCGACGAGGTCGTGTTCATCTCCCAGTTCCTGAGGCAGGAGGGTGCGGAGGAGGTTTACCTAGTGGCAAGGAGCCTAGGCAGCATAGTCTCGGGGGTGGCCCTAGGGAAGGGAGCTACTGTTGACAAGGCCGAGCTCCTGCTGGCAGCTGCCAACCTGAGTTACGTGAAGGAGCACGGAAGGGTGGAAAGGACCTTCCTGCCCCAGGATGAGGGGGTGCTCAGGCAGATAGACCCCCTATACTTCCTGCCCAAGTACGGGGGAGCGGTGCACTTCCACTGCGGGAAGCGCGACGACCTGCTTACCCCGGAGGCCTGCGAGTTCGCATACGAGGCCGCTACCTCAGCCAAGGAGAGGAAAATTTTCTGGCACGACACGGGGCACGAGATGCCCCTAGAGGAGTACTTCGAGGAGGCCCTCTCCTTCTTCTCCTCCTCAGGAGGGCATCGAGTCGGGAGCAGCTCGCTGCTCGATACGGTCGAGATCCCCGATACCTGCGGCAACGGGGTGTGCGACGCTTCCGAATCCTGGGAATCCTGTCCCTTCGACTGCAGGAGGGAGGTCCTGCTCATCGGCTTCCAGCTCCACATAGAGGAGGTAGTTAAGGTCAAGGCTGATGGCGTGAGGAGGCTCTACTACGATCAGGATGAGAGGATCTTCAACATGTACGCCGATGCGCTCGATGCCCTGGCCAGGAAGTTCGAGGAGCACGGGGCCAAGCTCTCCATCCAGCCCGAGAAGAACTTCGCTTGGGGTGATGTGAAGTTCGGCAGGTACATACTGAGGGAGCTGAGGAGGAGGGGTCACGGGATAGGGGTGCAGAGCCATCTGGGCCATCACATGGAGGAGCTGGGGCTCAACACCGACGAGGCCAGGCTTCAATACAATAGGGAGGTGAAGGAGGCAGTCGCAGAGGCGATAGGGGAGGAGCCCACAAACTTGGGAGCAGGATTCGATCTCGAGAACGTGAACTTGCTGGGGGTGTGCGACGGCTGCTTGGGATTCACCAGCATGACCTCGGTGGAGAAGCCGTACTACAGGGCGACGCACCAGCCGCCCCGGTGGCTGCACCCCTGGATACTCCCCCCGGTATCGATGCTCGACCTGAGCAGCGGGGAGTGGAGAAGGCACGATCCCTCGGGCTCGATAGTCTACCTGCCGGGATGGTACCTGAGCGAGGAGTTCGAGGTGGACTGCAGGAGGAATGCCAGGTGCTTTGACGCTGCCACCAAGAGCCTCAGGAAGGCCCTATCGGATATGGATGCCGATCACATAAACGTGTGGTGGGCCAGCTCCCACCTCTACCAGACCGGAACTGGGGAGGAGCTGGAGAGGGTCCTCCAAGCTTATGAGAGGTGGTTCACCCAAGTGGTCGATCCCCTAGTCAGGCAGGGGAAGGTGATATGGGTGACCTTTGACGAGATGACCCAACTATACCTCAAGTGGGAGAAGGCCAGGCAGAGGTACGAGTGCGGTAAGAGCCTGTGGAGGCAGGTGGATCCGGATGAGCCCCGCTATTACGTCTACTTCGCCGTTAATGTGAACGACCACTACGACCCGGACCTGTGTGCCGAGACTCTAGACAGGCTCCTTGACATATACGAGGCTAGCGGGGTGAGGGCGGACTTCTACTTCACCGGACCTGCGCTCAGGGCCCTGCAGGAAACCCATCCCGACGTAATCGAAAGGATCAGGGAGATGAGCATGGGCGTGAATTACCACGTCAGGCCTCCTCATCCGGCCAGCTCCCTCATATCCCTCGCCTACTACCAAGGGAGGTGCGTAAGGCTGGAGGATCTCGCCTACGAGGAGAAGGTTAAGCTCCTGAGGGAATTCGAGAGCCACGCCCTCATGGTCGAGGAATACTTACCGGACAAGAGGAACTTCTGCTCCCGGCACGGGGATGGGCCCGGCGGCTACGAGTACGTCAAGGAGGTCTTCGGAACCGCCCCGGTGATAGCTGGGATAGGCTCGAGGGACGAGGAGATCAGGAGAGCCGAGCTGCAGGTCCTCAGGGAGATGGGACTCGAGATGTACGTGTCCTCTCACGTGGGGGGAACTCCCCCGGACAATCCCTTTCGAGTGAGCTACGGTCTGCTGGAGAGGCCCTCCGACTTCGGATTCACCTTTGTATCCAAGCTAGAGGATTCCGGATACGATGGACGCTGTATGGCGGAACTCCTCTTCAATTCGGCCCCAACCGGCTATGGGAGGCCCCTCTTTGGCGCAGTCCTCGTTCACGACTACGATTTCTACAAGAGGAACTGGTTGAAGACCCCTCTCCTAGGCGAGGAGAATTATTACCCGGCGAATGAGAGGGAGAGGAGGTTTCGCGCCTACGAGGAGCTCGTCAGGACGATTGCCAGCTGGCCAAGGGTTAAGGTGATCATCGGGAGCGATATCGTGGAAATGTACAGAAGGTACGCCTCCATCCGACACTAGGTTCCAATCATCCTGCTGAGAGTTGAGGGCGGCAAAATCATAGTATCCGCCGTCCAAATCTCTCCTAGCTACTTTCAGGAACCTCATAGCTTTTTCCATCCATCTCCTGTATATCTTTTCCACAGAGGAGAGGGACAGGTGTTCTTAAAAAGATCTGGTTATTGAGTCAAAAGATACAATACTTCAGTCGGAACTGTCTAAAGGATGACTAGAGTCAGAGAATTTAACAATCGTGAGTCAGAATAATCGCTTGCTAGCTATACGATCTCCTATTGGAGATTCGAGGGCCTAAGCTGCCAATTTCACGTCTGCCTTAGCTGCCTCGACCAGAAAGGTACCTTTAGCTAGATCTTGTCGTATAAATATCCATTGCGCTCCTTGAACTTGAGGGTAAGTGTATATCAGTAAGTGCCCAAGATCGAAACCTAAAGCATCGCCTAAGCAGGATCTCAGCTACGCACGCTACACTAGGCGAGTTATCACCATAACAGCTCCGAGTAGCATGAATATTGCCCCAACGATCTTAGCTAGTACCTTCTCGTTAACCTCGTTAGCGAACTTGGCGCTCACTATGCCACCAAATGCCGCGCTAGCACCTAATATCAATCCGGCAATGGGCCTCACACTCCTCTGTAGGGCATAGCCTATCATGCCCGAGCTTGCCGTAATGGCCATTATTAGGGTAGAAGTCCCTACCGCCAAGTGAATGGGAAAGCTTAGGACAAATACGAGTATGAGAAACACCATCGCTCCCCCTCCTGCACCGAAAATACCTGTCATAACACCAACAGCCAAGCCCGAGATGAAAACGATGACTATCCTCCGACTATTTGTCTTAAACTTCATTACCTTACCTATCTTCCCTAAGATCTCCCTCGATCCCTTCCTCCATATCACTACACCTGTGAGTATGAGGAAGGTCCCAAATGCGCCACCTAGGCTTATCTCTGAGGTCTTCGCGGCAAATATAGCGCCTAGCTGAGCGCCCAGAACTGATCCTATGGCTACCCATATGCCGGATTTTAGATCCACATTGCCATGCTTGTAATACGTGTAGGAGATGGCCAAGGACGCTATGACATCAACCATCAGGCTAACTCCTATGGATTCGTGGACCGAGAAACCTAGGAGAAGGTTAACTAGTGGAACGACCACCATTACTGCTGATGCACCAGTCAAACCTGTTACCATGCCTGCGAACATGCCTATCGAGATCATGGTAACCAATTGGTTCAGCATGATCATCACCTTTGTTGAAAATTCGCGCGATTATCAGGGTCATTCCATTAAAGGTTAGTGAGTACTATCCAGTTCCTCTAGAGCATTACTCTGAGAACTGAGAGCATAATTCACGTGAATGGATCTTTAGATTAAAGCTCCATTAAGGTTTTCATCAATGCGGCATTTAGCGGGGTAGGGAAGTGCGGCAAAAGGTACGCTCATCCGTAGCTGCTGATTGAATCGCTGAAGGATAAGGATAAGATCGGAGGTATTAGAGTTTTATAGGAGAGGAAAGGAAGGACCTTCCAATGGAGAAACTAAAGAGAGTAAGGATGCCCTTATATGGCATGAGGGTCTACTGATGTGGAAGGGAGTTCAGCTTATCGCGCGATTCCTAGGGCAGGTCATAGAAGGAATATATCATCAGTGAAGAAAACGCAGGAATTCCTTGAGAGCCCTACTTTCAGTGTAATAGATAGCTAACTAGTTAGCACTCCTCTCCCAGTTTCTTGAGTAGGTCGCTCTTCGTAATTATCCCAACTATCTTACCTTTATCTTGGATCAGTACAGCTGGATAGAGAAGAAGCATGTCCCTGAGCATGGAGATAGATGCATCAGGAGGAAATATGGGGAATGCCCCTTCTATTACTTCGGAGATCCTAGCCTCTGACGAGAGCGATGATAGTTTCCTGAGAAGACCCTCCTCAGTCACCGACCCGATGACCCTACCTCCCATCATCACTGGAAGCTGGGATATTCCCCTCTCCTCCATTAGGGAGATTGCCTTAGCTACGGTATCGTCGGGGGAAACGCTGATTATGGGTGAGGTCATTATCTCAGATGCTTTGGTGCACCCTCTCTCCTTCCTAGCCATTTCCAGAGCTTTAAATATCTTGACAGCTACCTCATAGCTCGGGACGAGTTGACCCCTCTCTATCTTTGATATGAGGGATTGGCTGACCCCAGCCATTCTTGCAAGCTTCTTTTGGCTTATACCAAGGGCTTTCCTTTCCTTCGCAATGAGGGATAGTTCTCTCATCATATTCCAATTGGAATATAAGATTACTTAAAATTATTAATATCTGATAGAAGGAGGTTCTATGCTGGATTATTCCCCATCAGAGTTTCCAATTTATATGACTGCCACTTTCCTCAATTTATCTAATAGTAAATCATTCTACGGAGGGAGAGAGCTCAAGTATTCTAGGGAGGAGAATCCGACCGTGAGGGAGCTCGAGAGGAGAATCGCTGAATTAGATGGATTTCCTGATAGTCTTGCCTTCAACAGCGGTATGGCTGCTATCTCTACCCTCTTCCTATCTATGGCAAAGAAGGGTATTTTAATGGCCTTCGATGCCTATCCAACAACAATAAGGCTCGCCCTCGATCTTAAGGTAAGGGGGTTCAGAATTAGGCTAGTTCCTATGGAAGAGGTAGTAAATGCCGTGTCAAGAGAATGGGGCCTCGTATTCACAGAGACAATAACGAATCCCATGCTTAAGGTACCCGATCTCCCAGCATTGGCGGAAAGATGCGAGGAGAAGGATGTAAATTTAGTTATCGATAACACATTCGCATCTCCAATACTGCTTAAGCCCTCCATATATTCTAGTTACTCGGTTCAGAGTGCCACCAAATACCTTTCAGGCCATAACGATGTCATAGCTGGCATCCTATCGGGCAATGAGTTAGGAGATCTGTGGGAGTGGAGAAGGGAGCTCGGGACAATACTAGATCCATTTAGAGCTTTTCTAGTTATGAGAGGCCTCTACACACTGGAAATGAGGGTTAAAAAGCATTCTGAAAATGCTTTAAAGGTTGCGACTTTCCTGGAGAGCTGCGAACTTGTTGAGAGAGTTATATATCCTGGGCTAAGTTCGCACCCTCAACACGATCTGGCTAAGGAAATTTTCAGGGGGCTTTATGGAGGGGTAGTGACTTTCATTCCTAAAGTAGATCCATCAAGATTCATATCCTCGCTTAAAGTTATAAGACCTGCTCCCAGCCTAGGGTCTCCCTACTCTTTAATTAATCAGCCAATTTCTTCGGCTTCTAACATTCCCCCGCCAATGATAAGGGAGCTAGGAATAGATGAGAGGGTTGTCAGGCTATCAGTTGGCCTAGAGGATCCCGAGATAGTTATAGGAGATATAGAAAGTGCTTTAAGAAGGGCTGGAAATCCCTACTCTAATAATCTCCACGGAGGGTAGCTATACAGTATCATATCACATCACATTTGTTAATACTACTTACTTTTTACTAGCTAATGAATTGATTTCGACACTGAAGGGAAGGAAAATGTTATACGCCAGTGTCTCCCTATAAGGAGATGCGAAGGGGAAGGATAGGTAGGTTTCAGGTGATGGCCCTCCTCCAAGCAGCCCGTTACTATTTATTGAAGGGGGATCTAGATAAAGCCAAATCCTTTGGATTGAATAGGGCCATATTCTATGCGTGGGCTAAGAGATCTGGAGGAAGACCGAGGAGGAGGTATGCCGCTGGAGCATCAGCTCCATCGATGCCTGCACCTTCTAGGGATGTAGAGAAAATTGGAAATGAAGCAGCCTATATCACGGAGAGCGGTCTCTTCACAATAGGTAACGAGGTCCAGAGGCCTGAAGATTATGATAGGGAGATAGCTCAACGCATAGAGTCCTTCATATCCTATGAGGAGGCGTGGAAAGCTGCATTGAATTACCTCAGGACGCTTCCGAAGGAGATCCTGCTAGATCAGAGGAAGTTCTACGAGAAAGCATACCTGCCAATCAGGGATCACTTTGAGGAGATCGTCAAGAGATTCTCAAAATCTGGTGGACTTGATGGGATGCTCAGTTAAGAATCGAACAAACCGCTTGAAATTAGCTAGTTAATCGGTTAGTAATAATTAATTTACTTATTTCAGCTCTTATTAGCTTATTTAAGTTCAGTTCATATCTAACTATGGTTTAATTTAGATCAGCTTTCAGCCTCACTACGGTATACCTTCCTTCCTTTAGAAGCTCTATCTTACCCTCGGCTTCCATCTTCCTGAGCCTTCTCCAGATAGTAGCTCTTGGGGCATTCAGAGCTTTAACTAGGTCCGACTGAAGGGCCTGGCCATTTCTCCTCATAAGCTCCAATATTATGTTCCTTTCCAAGCTATCGATATCCGACTCCTTCACCTCCACTAGTTTGTGCCTTCTCATCAGAGCTAAGATGAGTATCACGAATATCACAGAAATTAGAGCAATAGGCAATAGCAGGTCACTGAGCTGAGTTCCCTTTGAACTTGAACTTACCTTTGGAATACTAGTCGTTCTTGTAGATATGCTCTTAGCAGTCGATGCAGTTACCAGTGAATTGCTACCAGAGGTAGTTTCCGCTACCGAACCACTCTCCGAGGTGGTGGCTTCAGTTCCCTGATTTCGACTCTCAGCTATCTTATTCGTTGCAACTGCTAGGTTTGGTGGCGAGACAGGTGCCCTATTTATTTTATAGGTCATCCAGACGGAGCCAGAATTGAAGGAAAATCTCATCCATTGATCCTCTATTTGAATACTACTTGGAACTGAGGATATCCCCAAGATTATGCTATCTTTAGGGAGCAGAAGTGTCATCTGATCCACATCGAAACTTACGCTCGCATTCCACAAGCTACCTATCTTACTAGTCAGAGATGGTGTCTGGTATGAGATGTTTATATGCCTCATCCCCAGGGTCTCTATCCTCAAAGTCTTCCCTGAGAGGGTATAGTTTAGGGTAAGCCATCCTCCTCCCTCCACCAACAGGTAGTGGGGCTCCCCATCTATCCTGACGTTAACGTAACTCTCATTACCTGTCAGGTTGAGAGTCAACGTTATATCCATCCAGCCATCAGGGAAAATAATTACCGTTGCTGTGGAGCTTGTTGCTGAGTTGTTTACAGCCCTCGCAGGAATTATGAGTACGAATAATGATATGGCCATCAGAATTAGAAGTAATGAAAGGATGCGTTCCTGCAAGACCACACCTCCTACCCTACTAACTACACCCGTTCCAACTACTTAAAGGAGGATCGCTAATTAGAATAAAATGGAAAATGGAGGTGATTGCTATCATGATGGTGAGCTGGTTTCCTCCTCATTGCTTTCAGTTTCGCTGATATTCCCATGTGTTCTCTCATGTTCTCTTCCCCACCTGCTCCTATTTCTGTTCCGATTTTCATGATCCTCTCTGCCATTATTCGTTGTGAGGGGTGGTCCTCTAGGTTTCTTTGATTCGTGTTCAGCCTTACCTTCAGAGGTATTATTGGCTTTCCGAGGGCCATTCCTACTATGGTTCTGACCATGGTGTGCCTTGGTCACGTTGATTACAGCTGCTGTAATATTTCTATTCCCTTCTTTCTCTTTCTCTTCCTCTTCTTTTTCTTTCTCCTTAATAAGCCACTTCCCATGCTCGATTGCTTTTATAGATCCTGCTTTGAGGTTTCTTACTATCTGAGCCATGAGTTTATTTGCCTCTGCCATAGTCCTAGCCGCCTCACTTGAATTTCCTTCTAATGCGAGACTTCTAGCTTTAGAAAGGAGATCCTCAGCTTGAGATAGCAGCTCCCATGAGGAACTCACATTCATTCCGGAGTTACTAGCTGCCTGTAGTACTGCCTTAAGTCTACTCAGCCTTATCTCATGCCTAAGTATGGCGGACATCAGTCCAGCACCAGCATGCATTTCACCGTATTTTGCTTCATTATTTTCTCCTTCGGATTCGGATATGACGCTAGTATTTGTTGAGATATTTCCTATACCCTTCATTTCAGTTTCGATGCAATGCGTTAGGTGCACATACGCCTTTCCAAGTATGTTGAGGGCCTTAAGGGCCTGATGAGCAGCAATATTGTAGTTTCCAGCCCTAATGTTAGCTTCTGCAGCTTCAGCATATTGATCCGCTTGCTTTAGGTATTCTGAGATAGTTTCATTTATGTTAGCGCAGGGAGGTAACGTTCCATTCATCTCAGTCATGTTGATGGATGAGCTCTCTATAGCTGGAGGAGAAGTTGTTTCATTTGAGGTCGTTTCACTTAGCGTAGCACTATGAGCTATGTTAGAACCAGATGATGCGTTAAGGTAGATCTCAAAGGTATTCGTTATATCAGATCTTGCACTCTTATAGAGAGCGAGCAGTGAGGTGGCAGTAAGTTGGCTAGAATCATTAGCAGCTGCTGAATGCTGCAATAATAGAGCTGCTGTCAGTAGGGATGATAACAGTAAGGCAGCTAACATTACCGTTAGGATATTCGTCATCTTCAGCAACCTCATTTCGATCCCCCGAGGAAAGGGGTTGTAAGAGAAATTTAATAGCGCCTACTTTCCATTGGGCGCTCAGTTGGCGCCAAATGGGCAGCTGAGGTGTAGTTTAATGCTATAACTCTAAAAATAGAGAATTTTCTTATTGCTCTCTGCACATTAATTTTATTCTAATAAAAATTTATTATTAATATAATTATAATTGTAATTGCATGTATGTGATTAATTATTTTCCATGATTATATGTAGAATTCCGATGTATCGTACTTTTATATAGGTTATAATTATTCAAAATGACTAGGAATAAGTGAAAAATAAGTAGGTATAAAAATATTTTTATTATTTATATTACTCCCCTTCTGGGGCACTCCGAGAGTATGGAGGGATATGAGCAGCTAGAATACCGTAATGTTCTGATATTTCCGGAAAGGAAATTCCTTGGTATTTCTGTATACCTTAAGATTGATCGCCCAGGAGTACTCAGGGAGATTTTATCTATAATAGAGAGATGGAAAATAAACCTCAATTACATATATGGTTTCTCTAGAGATAAGGATCATACGAAGATTGCTGCTGTCATGGATCTCACTGGCATGGAAATCGAAGTAGATAAGGTGATAAGCGAGATAGAGGAGCTAGATGCCGTAGATCATGTGAGGACATTTGAGCCCTCTACCGATGGTCTCATAGCAGATACCACCTCATTTCCATTGACGGTATTTGGGGAAAGGGTGTTCATGCTAAGGAAGTCTGTGTTCAAGGAGATGATACTTGGGCTGATAGAGGGAATTGGACCCCAGCTTACAGCTCAGCTCCTATACCAGATGGGGGTTAGCATGGGGAGAAGGGGGGCTAGGAAGCACCTAGAGATAGCGGAGAAGCTAGGAGTGAGAGATCCAATGGAGATATTGAGGAAGATATCTGTGC
>JAOZGJ010000012.1 GCA_027491785.1 Thermoproteota archaeon
TCTTATCCTTTCTCATTACTTTTATCGTCCGAGAAGCTCTTTATACCTTATTATGTCACATAATTACACTAAGTATACCAAAAGAGCTGATGGAGAGAATGAGAAAGCATCCAAGGGTCAAGTGAAGCTGGTTGCTAGGAAGCTAAGGAGGTACTTGATGGAACTTGAGGGAGGGATACCAGGAGCAGGAGAAGATCTCTTAGACGAGCTACTTGAGGACTTAAGAAAGAAGGTGGAGGAAGCTGGGTGGAGAAAGTTCTCGGAGGGTATTGTAAGTCTCAGGGGTTCTAGAACGAAGGGTGATTGATGGAAGTTCTGAATATAGAACTCACTGAGGGAAGAAGGAGCCTTACAACGATTTTCAATAAATAGAATATCCTCCAGCTGCTAAGGGTAGCGAGACCCTCCCCGAGAAAGATAATTATCTGAAGGCGGTCGAGATGATGTAAGAGTAAGATCATCAGGATGCAATGTCGTAGGAGGAGATGATATCTGCCAGCGGGCTAGTTAGGAGTTTAAGTAGGAGCCAAGATGAAATCACAGCCACCAGGGATAAGAAGACCGCTTCAGAGCTTGATAGGAGGGACAGGGCAATCTTCAGGAGTAAATCCGATATCATGTATACTGGAATTACTACTAGCATGAGCAGGCCTGCAGCCAATTCCTCGAGCATGTAAAGCCCGGAAGGCGCTTGCTTGACGATCCTACGCTTGGATGCCAGATACGTCACGATCATGAGCAATATGCATGCTATCAGGACAGTGAGCGGGAGCATGAGCAAGGGAAGGAAGAGCATCAAGAAGTTGCTGCTAGCAACAGCATCGAAGACCGATATCACCAGAAACGCCTCTGACAGATATAGAGCGTATTTCATCATAAGGCTCTCGGCCATTGGTTTTAGGTCCTTAGCGTACACCCTATATATCCAAAGTGCCGCGAGGTCCCGTGCCATCGAAGCATTAATTAGGAAGGCTAGTGCCTCAGAGACAAGCAATGGAATGAGAAAAATTGATATGAACTGGAAAGAGCCAAATAGAATCCCAAGCTTACCAGACGCGACCTCCTTCAAGAAATAGGTAGTGAACCAAGTAATGAGCGTAATTAATGAGATCGTAGCGATATGCTTAATGTTCAGGACCTCTAAGCGAAATATGTAGTTAAATATGGCCTTTCTGGGATCTCGCGAGTAGAACTCTGCATTCCTCTTAGGTTTTTTCTTTTTTACCTTCATCAGGGCCGAAGCGGGTTTAATGTATTCTGGACTGATACGACCAGCCAATCCGAGATCTAGGAGGAGCATTAACAGGAGGATTAGTAACCCCTCCCCTATAGAGAGCAGAACATCAGATGTTCCCTCTGAGATCGTAGCGCAGTAGACTATAGATTCCGCAAGAGGTCTGAATGGTACAGATAGTAAGGGAGAGATCCCCCAAGATAGAATGGAGTGTATTATGGAAATAAGGGCATAGGAAGAGGCAATCAGGCGAATGTAATCTCCTCTCCAAGTGATTTTCAGCTCATGTATTAGGGTGGCGAGGGCTGACAGGTAGGCGGTGAGGAGCAGGATTGATATTGGAAGGAGCGCTGCCTTCGGATTACCTCCTGACAGATCCATTGCTATTGGCACAAAGGCGATATACCACGCTGTAAAAGCGAGCATCTGAGCTGTATCCCTCAGGAACCTCCCAAGGAAATAGGTCTCCATATCTAGGGGCTGAGCTAGGAGGATCTCATACTCTGCCTCCTCCATTACCGTTATCGCCGCTTTACCCGTGATCGCTCCCAAGAGGATCATAAGCATAAGGGAAGCGCTGATGAGGTCTATGATGGCGAACTTGTTCAGTCCCAAGGCGAGGAGGCTTCCCCTGATTGATGGGCCTAGGGACTCGTTGCTCTCATTCTCAGGCGCTGATGTAGAGGATATCACGATGGCAGCTGCAATAATACCGACCATCACTGCCAGCGCTATGATGAGTATTGCTTTCCTCCTCAAACCTTTCAGGAAAGGGTTTACAATGTAATTCTTGATGAGGTACTTCGATATCGTGAGGGACTTACCTAGGTCCATTCACGATTCACCAACTAGCCTGAGGAATACCTCCTCGAGAGATGCCTCCTCTCCAGCCCTTTGCTTGAGGTCTTCCAGACTTCCTTCAGCGATCAGCTCTCCTCTGCTTATTATTCCAAGTTTAGTGCAGAACTTCTCGACCATATCCAAGAGATGGCTGGATATGAGAGCTGTTACGCCTTGAGAGGCCATTCTCTTCACCTCCTCCTTGAACACGTGCTGGGCCTCTGGATCCATGCCTGCCATGGGCTCATCCATTATCAGGACCTTCGGTTTAACCATGAACGCTGCCGATGCTAGAACCTTCTGGATCATGCCCCGCGATAGGTTTCCTATGAACTCATCTCTCTTTCCCTTCAGCTCAAATAAATCGAGATAGTGATTTATGGCTTCCTCGACGCTCTCTCGATCTAACCTCCTGAGCGATCCTATGAACTCCAAGAACTCCTTCACCGTGAGGTTCTGGAAGCAGACGGGATTTTCCGGTATATATCCGATGAGGCTTAATGCCTCTACCCTATGGGAGACTATGTCCCGTCCGCAGATCCTAGCAGTCCCGCGATCTGGCTTGAGGAGGCCCACTAATATCTTGAGTGTCGTCGTCTTCCCGGCTCCGTTGGGACCCAGCAGCCCATATATCTCACCCGGTTTTACCTTGAAGGTCAGGCCCCTCAACGCCTCAGTCTCACCGTAACTCTTATGGAGGTTGAGCACCTCTATGGCGTACATTTTCCTACGAATATGAGCTTCCGATGTGAGGTAATAATTTTTATTAATCTAGGTGCGTGAAGATCCTTAAATAACTTCGATCTATTTTACCCTCTATTCACCGCATTACAACCATTTATTTAATGGATGCCCTTACTGCCGTTACATTCAAAGCTCTGTACCGTAACTCACAGCTTCCCTAACTATCCCCAACTCGTCCTTCTTCCTCTCGAATTCCTCGACCGTATAACAGAGGAACTCTAGCGGCAGCACTACTCCCTTCCTATAGAGATGTTTAAGGAGCAATGCTGCTCTCCTAATGAAGGGAACCCCCTCGAACCTCTTGGACACCACTATGAGATCGTAATCGCTGTGCTTAAGATGGTCCCCTCTCGCCCTAGAACCGAAGAGGATTATCCTAGCTTCAGGATCCCACTCCCTTATCACTTTGACGATCTCATCGATCTCCTGCATGCCTCCATCACCCTTTCTGCTGTCCTGATATGCTTACTAGCTATGTTCTCATTATACATCTCCGCTGGGATGCCGTTAGCAGCATCAGGATATTTAGTCACAGAATATTCGGGATTCAGCTCCATGAGATCCTCTAGAAGATCTTCCATGCCGAGGGCCTTGCCCAGTTCAACTAAATTATGAGTTTTTGGGTATAGTTCCCTCCTCAGTTCTATGTAAGCAGCCTTGAGGAATTTTTCAGCTACTTGATGAGAGAAGAACACGGAGGCATAGTAACGACCAGCTTTCAGCAGTATCTTAGCTGTTTTCAAGTCCTCTAGTCCTTGCTTCCATAAGGCCTCGGATTCCGGTCTCACAAGCTATATAACGTGGTGGGAATTTAAGCTTACATTTAAAATTCACAAGAACAAGAACCTGGAAGAGCTTGGGGATATGGACGCCTTTCCCGATCCGATCTGCAGGTATCACCGGTTACGGGATACTGAAACTATAATCCAAAGGATCTGAGAAGGAGGTATTTAGGAGATGAAGGGTAGAGCAATGGGAAAGGGAAAAATGGGGGAAGGAAAGTCAGCTAGGCGTACTTCTCTAGGATCTCCATGAGCTCTATCATCTTATCCAAGATCTTAGAATCTGCCTGCCCATTGATTATCGGATCTATGCTGGGTTCCACTTCCAGCAGGGTTTCATCGAAGGGGAGCACCGTAACAGTATCGAAATCGACCTTTCCCATGGAATTCATCCATTTATTAACCTTATCTACATCTGCCTGCTTCCTTACCTTATTTACCACCAAGTGAATATGCTTTATGTTAAGCTCCTTTGCCAGCTTCCCCAAGTAGACACCTACCTGTATGGAATTGAAGGAGGGCTCGGTCACTATGACGGCTTGGGAAAATCCCTCGGATATTGCTCTTCCGAAGTGCTCCATTCCCGCTTGCGTGTCCATTAATATGACTTCCTTCTCTCTAAGGATTATGTAGTCCATTACAGCATCTAGCAGCGCATTCTCAGGGCACATGCATCCGGTCGCTGCTTGAACCACGGTTCCCATGACTAGAAGCCTCACCCCATCTGGTCCTGTGAGGCCGAACCTCTCCACGACATCATCCACATCAGGACTGAGCCTTAGGTAGATCCCCCACCCTTCTCCAGGTCTAGCGCCTGTCTTTTCTTCTATGTAATCAGCGTTCTTGCTTAATGGAACTATTCTGCTCGCTTCCTCTGGAGGGAGGCCTAGAGCAAAGGGTAGATTCATCTGAGGATCTTCATCTACAGCCAGTACTTTGTAGCCCTTTCTAGCGAACAATCTAGCGAGAATAGCAGTAATTGTAGTCTTTCCAGCCCCACCCTTACCTGTAACGACTACTCTAAATCCTTCTTCCTTTGCACCAGTTTTCTTCGCCATTTCCTTTATCCTAGTAGCTAGATCAAATGTTTTCTCCTTCCATTCCTTTGTTTTCTCGAAGGAAGCTGAAGGGAAGTATTTCTCAGGTTCGGACAAGTTACCACCATCCTTAACTATTGAGACTTAGCGTTAATATGAGGGGGATAGAGGATATAAGGATGCATACCCTTCCCCCTCAAGCAGGGCGTTCGCAATTACTCTACCAATATTGAATTTATCGCTCAATATAATATCTTTAAATGCCGATATATCCCTCTTACTCACCATCAGGGAATTATAAATGCCCGCGTTCTTCCTAGTGTTGATCAGCATATATCCTACGATCCTATTGTCCTTCAAGTACATCTTCTTGTAAACGCCATCCTCAAAGTTCTTCAGGACCTCCCCCTCATAGTGGCCATCCGAGACCACAGGTACGTTGAACACCCTGATTATCGTCTGTATCGTGGATCCGAGGTACTTGACCCTCCTTCCAACCATGTTATAACCGGCTATACGTTATACCTCACAACTATCCCCTGGACCCCTCTGATCCAACCATGTTATAACCGGCTATCGATCCTTGAATGAGAGCATTGGACCATAGGAGGATAGGCCTTTCCTCACCAGTTACTATATCTATCGCTTCAGCTATATCACCTGCAGCGTACACGTCCCTCGCACTAGTCTCCATGAATTCGTTAACGATTATCCCACCGCGTTCCTTGAACTTGATACCACTGTCCCTAATTACGTCCTTGTTAGGCCTGACCCCGGTAGCCACTACGACCATGTCAGCATCCAGTACCCTGCCATCTCCCAACCTCACTTGGCTCACGACACCATCACCCACTACCTCAGTTACCCTGCTATTAACGAGCGCCTCGACCCCGTTCCTCTCGACTATCTCCTTGACTATAGTTCCCATCTCTCGATCGAACATGGCTGGAAGGAGCCTATCTAGAAGTTCGACTATGGTTACCTTAACCCCATGGGCTTTAAGTCCTATAGCAGCATCCAAGCCTATGAATCCTCCTCCTATCACGACAGCTTTCTCCACATCATGGTGCTTCAGCCATTCGTGCATCCTATCTGCATCTTCCAGGGTCTTAAACGTGAACACTCCCTCCTTATCCAATCCACCTATTGGAGGAAGCGCCACCTTACCCCCAGCAGCTATTAAGAGCTTATCATAGCCTATAGTCTCACTGCCAACCTTTACCGTCTTCTTCTCAGTATCTATTCGGCTAACGGGCTTGCCCAATATGGGAGTGACATCCATTCTCTCATAGAAATCCTTACCCTTCCAGAAGACCCTATCCCTCTCCTTTTCATTCTCCAAGTAATCTACGAGAACGCAGGCAGAGTAGGGGGGAGTATCCTCCCTCGATATCATGATTATCTCGGATGAATCATCGTACCTCCTTATGGATTCCACAGCACTCACGCCAGCTCCTCCAGTTCCTATTATGACAAATCTCATACCTAACACCCTATCTAAGCTAAAAAAGAGAGGGAAAATGGAATTATTTAGGGAAGCCCTAGGGCCTTCCTCTTCTTCTCTATATGGTCTATTATCAGTTTAGCCTCCTTCTCAGGATCCGGATCTACAGCGAAGGTTGCTCCTATAACATCGTCTAGATCCCTTGTAAGAAGATTCGTTACGTTCACGCTACCTAGCACCGGAGGAACTGGTCCCAGCACAGTGAATATCCCGCTTGCCACAACATATGTCCCTATGCTAACCGCCTTCTCGGACATCCACTCGGGGGCGGCACCTGCTATCGGCAGGTCGCTTATATCTACCCCGAGGTACTTGGCCACCTCCGCGGCCAGCACCAAAATCCTGCTGTTATCAACGCAAGATCCCATGTGAAGCACGGGAGGTATCCCATATTTCTTGCAGAATTCCCTTAGCCCTTCTCCTGCTAGATCAGCTGCTTCTGGAGTCATTAATCCCGCCTTACCGTTAGCTATGGCGGCGCACCCAGTCTCCACCACCAAGATGTTGTGCTCTATGAGCCTCTTCGTCAGGGTGACGTGGTTGTAGTCCTGCTTTATCTTCGGGTTGTTGCATCCGACTATGCCAGCGACTCCCCTTATCTTGCCTTCCTTAATTGCATCGACTAGAGGCTTGACTGAACCACCGAACGCCTTTAATATGGCTTCAACGGAGAATCCAGCGAGGAGCTTCATGGATCTCTTGGGTATCCTCACCCTATCTGGGTTCCTATTCTCATACGCCTCTATAGCCATCTTCAATATCTCCTTTGCCGTGTCATAGCCATGCTCCGGCTCAAACTGCACGTGAATGGCTCCTGGGATCTTGGCCTTGTCCGATGTGGTGACCACCTTCGTATGATAGCACTTGGCTATGTGAGTAACGGCGGGCATTATACACTGATAATCGACTATCATCACTTCAACTGCACCGGTAGCTATAGCTAGCTCCTGTAGGAGGAAGTTACCAGCAATTGGGATCCCCTGCCTCATCAGGAGTTCATTCCCAGTGCAGCACATTCCAACAACGTTTATCCCCTTGGCCCCTTTCTCCTGAGCCAGTTTAACTAGTTCAGGATCCTTAGCAGCCTTGGCTATCATGAAGGAGAGGACAGGATTGTGGCCATGCACCACGACGTTGACCATATCCTCCCTTAGGACGCCGAGATTGACCATTCCCTCCAAGGGTTCTGGTGTTCCGAACAGGACATCACTGAGCTCCGTTGCTATCATCGATCCTCCCCAGCCGTCAGCTATAGCTGCCCTTACCCCCTGCAGCAGTATGCTAACGTAATCTGCATCGACCCCTATATGGGTCCTGTGCATTATCTCGACTATCTCCCTGTCAATCCCTCTGGGAGTTACACCCAGCTTCTCCCAGACCTTCTTCCTCTTATCGGGAGCCCTTTCCACGAATTGTATCCTATCTTTAATCATTCCGAATTCCCTCATCATCTCTATTGCCAAGTCCTTCGCTATTTCCTGGGGACTCCTGCCATCCACCTGGATCCCGTATTCATTGGCCAGCCTCTTAAGCTTCTCAACATCTGTCAGTTCATATCCCTGTGCCTCTCCCAAGGCAGTCTTGTACAACACCTCGACTATATCCCTGCCATGATCTGAATGAGCTGCTGCACCTCCTGCTATCATCCTAGCTAGATTCCTAGCTACGATCGTATCTGCATCAGCTCCACATACGCCCCTCTTCGGACCGTTCCCGAAGGGATCGATCCTACATGGTCCCATACCGCAGTTCCTGCAGCATATCCCCAGGAGGCCGTAGCCGCATTGGGGCTGCTGTGCCTCTAACCTGTCCCACGCTGTCTCGAGGTGTTCTTGGGCAGCAACCTCAACATCTCTTGGGCGGCAGGGTCATACGATCTCTTCAAGATATCCTCCTTCCTCATAAAATCACATCACCTCCCACCAACCTCCTTCATAGAACGACCCAACTCCCGCCACAAGCGTATATTATCGGGGACAGCTTCCTCTATCATCTCTTCCCCTATCTCAGTGGCTAGTACTATCCTCTTAGCCGTTTCCTTCCTTTCCTCCTTGAGAATTTCGTTTATATCTCCGTAAACCAGTGCACCTGTCTTACAGGCCTCGACGCAAGCAGGTAGCAGCCCTTCTCTCACCCTGTCTATGCAGTTATCGCATTTGGTAGCTACTTCCCTATCTATGGCTATCTTCCAGCTTCTCTTGTAAGTTATAACGTCGAAGGGACATACTATCGCGCACATACCACAAGCTATGCATTTCTCCTCATTTATCACGACGGTATCGTATTCGCTTACTCTAGTTATGGCGCCTGTTGGGCAGACCTGCATGCAAGGAGCCGGATCACAGTGCCTGCATTTATTCGGGAAGGTTCTTATCCCTATCGTAGGAGTCACGTGGATCCTAGGCGTTGGAGGGGGATCCTCGTATATAGCTGTGAAGAGGTTCTTCGTCTTGGAGTGTTCGACTGCACATGCGATCTCACACTGCTTGCAGCCAATGCATCTCTCAGGCCTTACAAATACGGTCTTCATGAAAAACACCCGGGAGTTTGCTAATCTTTCTCTCCTCTCTAAAATTTAAGCTTTTCTACCCTATATTGGGAAAAATTATTAAGCATAATGTTGAAAATTTTTATCTATATTCTGAGGAAGCCAGCTCAGTAGAAGAATAAATAATTATTATATTCTTACAAAACCCATTGTATCTGTATAATTAACTACTGTTATCTATAATATATAAAAGGATGATAGTTAGATCGTTTATTAAGGTTAATATGGGAAGATACAGCCTAATAACGTTTAAAGAGAGGGAAAGCTAAATGTGATTGAAGTGTAGTTACTCTTGAAGGTTTTTGCGCCCCTTTAATTAGATAAATTCAAATAGCATCGTTAAGGTAAGGTTAGCTCATATAGGAGTTTTCTTTGGGGAAGGGATGTTTTATAATTCTGCAATAGGTTCAATCCCTAATTTTAGTGCTTCTTCATAGGGATCCCTCTTTTCACAATTTCTCTCAGATGATTCCTGTCTATGACGTAAACCACCTCTCTGGCTTGATGTAATCCCTTCCACCTGCTTCAAAGGATCCTATAACGACTCGATGATACTCCTTACCATATCTCCTATCAAGGACCCTTTCTAGCCTCCCAAAGACCCTTATCTGTTCTCCTATATCAGCTATATCCGTATATATGCTCTCAAAAGAAGCTACTTCCCTTATATCCTCTACCTTCGGTCCCTTCGTAACTTGGACATCATCGACTTCGTATACTGCAGGCATGAACAACGAGTACTCGTTGTTCTTCACCCTAGCTCTTATCTCTACAAGTCCCTCCCCTCTGTATATCCTATCTCCATATCTCTCAGGGGTTTCATCCTCTCTGAGCACTGGATGCATGGAGAACTGCCTCCTGTTGAAGAAGAGGCGATCCCATTTATCCTTCCCGCGTAGGATCATGGCTTCCCTTAGATTCAGTGGTTGTACCCTTACGAGTTCCCTGGCCCATTCCTCCAGAACTTCACCTGATGGCCTATAAAAACGAGGATCTTCCTCTATGAGCCTCTTTATCGAGTCCCTTATCGCGAACGAGTTATCCTTCCCATAGACGACTAGGTCTATATCTGAGTACATCGGATTATGGATCTTGAGCAGAATGGACCCGGTTACCCCGAATGATGAGGGAGGAACGTCAGAATATTCAGATAGTATATTCACAAGTTCAGCGGTCTCCCTCTCTAATTCATCTAACTGATCCCTTGAAATCGAAATTACCTCATTTATCCTCTCCTCCGGAAGTAGGCGCCTAATGATATCGGTGCGAGGAACTTCGATCATCTCTATTCCCAATACATCATCCCATACTAGGTAGTCCGGGTGGTCTTCCTCGATGGCTTTTCTAGTGAGGGATACGCCAATGGCGCTGTAGAACGGGAGGATCCTATTAAAGAGCACATTTCCCTTCCTCCATATGGTCTTTATTCTAGAAGAGCTTGGTGCATATTTCAAATAGGAGATCACCCTATCATGGGGATGAACGTTCCCTATCACGCAGAAATACAGTCCATCTTTAGTTTCAAAGAAATCCCTATCTAGAAATGCCTCCCTCATCTCGTCTCAGCCTTTTATGTAAGTAGCTCAGCTGTCGTTATAAAGTCATGCAGCTTAAACAATTACGGAAGTGGAAGCTCACCTTCCATCATTGATCCCCTGCAATGATCCATGGTTGAAGCATACTTTCTAACAATTTAGCGAGTTCTGCAGCTTTGGATAGAGGCTCCATCAGTTGAATAAATGGAGCGAAGGATTTACGCCAAGAGCGGCCCGGTAGCTAGGGAATCGGTTCTTTTTATGATTTAGATTTAAATGAAAATAGAAAAATTATAATATAATTTTACCAATTTGTGTTATTTATCTAATAATTAAACGGAATATGTTTTGGCAATAGAGAAAGGATGACCGTGTTCAATTTCACTTAGTATTTGCCAGAGATATATAAATACCTTCTATAAGCGAAGCTAAGTTATCAACCTTTTTAGGATAGTAGGGCTTCATTATACGGTGATCCCATTGTCCTATGAATCTTACGATAAGGCTCCACCCATACCTCCCGAGGACTACTATATTGTGAAGCATGAGGATCTCCTCAATTTTGTAAAATCCGTTTTCGTTAAGTTGGGGGTTCCAGAAGAGCATGCCTATTGGACGGCTGACAACTTGGTCACTGCTGATCTGAGGGGAATTAGCTCCCACGGTGTAGCTAGATTAAGGAGGTACGTTGACGGTATTATCAACGGGGCCGTTAAGACCCATCCGAACATAAAGATCGTCAAGGAAGGTCCTGTTTACGCTTTGGTCGATGGGGATTCTGGCCTAGGTCAGGTAGTTGGAAGGAAAGCCATGGAACTAGCGATTAGCAAGGCAAAAGATGGGGGAATAGGATTCGTAACAGTTAGGATGAGCAACCACTTCGGAATATCCGGCTACTACGCCATGATGGCTTTAGATCATGATATGATAGGGATCTCCATGACAAATGCTAGACCCTTGGTTGCTCATACAGGTGCTCTAGGTAAGTGGATAGGTACGAATCCAATCTCGTTGGCAGCTCCGACAAAGGTTCCGCCTCCCTTCGTCTTGGACATGGCTACGAGCATAGTCCCAATAGGGAAGATGGAGGTCTACTCTAGGAGAGGCAAGAAAGCTCCCCTCGGATGGGGAATAGATGGTCAGGGGAAGCTAACAGACGATCCCATGATCATAAGAAAGGAAGGAGCTTTACTGCCATTGGGAGGATTAGGGGAGACCTACGGTGGCCACAAGGGATATGGATTGGCTGTCTTGGTTGAGCTTCTGACTGGGGTGCTGAGCGGCGCTGCCCTCCTGAAGGATGTCGGGCAGACTGAGGGACCTGGACCGAGCAATGTAGGTCACTTCTTCATGGCCGTAAACGTTGAGAGCTTCATGCCCATCGACGAATTCAAGGAAAGGATGGACTACATGATAAGGACCCTGAAGTCAGCCCCGCTGCACCCGGACTTCAAGAGGATATGGATTCATGGGGAGAAATCCTACTTAACAACTCAGAAGAGGATGAGAGATGGTATACCCATCTACAAGAAAGTAATGAGCATGATGAAGGAGGTAGCCGATAGGGTAGGGGTCGAATTTCCCTGGGAACTGTGAATGCCGTACACTACGCTGGCTTTTCTCCTCTCTACCCTATTTTTAAATTCTTGAGCGGGCATCCTGCCAGCTTTTCATTTGCAGCTACGTTTCCACCTCATGGAAGCCTGTATCCATCCAAGACGAGGAGACTCAGGGATATTGCCATTATATCTGCTAGGCTACCTGGATTCCTCCTATGGCCTTTCTCCCTAAGGAACCTATCGTACTCCTCCAGGGAGATTGAACCTTCAAGGGTCTTCCTTGCCATCTCCTTCACGACCCTAGCCTCTTTAATCCCAGCCTTCCTAGCGATGAGGGTGTCTATGTTCTGGGAGAGTAGCTCTAAAAAGGCAGTAATTACCGCGCGCTCGAACCTCTGAGATTTGACCAGGTCTTTAACCCTTAAAAAGGTTTTATAGCTCAGCTTATAGCCATGAAGCCACTCACAGAACAATAACTCGTATTCACATTCTATCTCAGCTATTCTCCTCAGGTTTATCCCGTCTCTCCTTAGCTCCTCGAAGACGTTTTCCCCATAGACATCATATCTTATTCCTTTCCTCAATCCGCTTGGGTTAGCCATTCTAACAGCTTTATAAAACTCTACAGAATCTTCTGAAGTTGTTCTCTCTATCAGGATCTTGGATATACTCGATGCTCCCATTAAATCGTCAGATATGGAGCAGGCCATTGCTAGGGGTACAGCTAATGCTATAATCCCGAAGTTGGCATTAGAATTTTGAGCTGACCTAGATTCCTCAAATGCGTGCTTTATTAGATTACCTATCCCTGCTTCTTCATAGCCTACCTCGCCCTCACTGATGAGTCTTCCCCTCTCGGCGGCCTCATAGAGAACCTTGCTCATGAATATATCCCCGAACAGGAAGTTATAGATCGAGAGATCATCGAAGTCCTTGTACCTGTTCACGTTCCCCGGCTTCGGTATGGTCACCTCTAGCAGAGGACCCAAGGTGAAGGCCCTCGTCACATCCCATGGATCCATGGCAATCCCTCATGTGAATCCAGTATATCCCTTAAGATCTAAGTTAATGTTATTGGATAGAGGCTAGCTAAACCTGCTAAAATTAATTAGGATGGAGGATCATTCACAGGGATACATGTTGGTTGAGAGGAGTAAAGACTGGTTGGATCAGGCTGAGTGGGATCTAGAACATGCAAAGCACGATCTTGAAGCTGGTTTTTATGATTGGGCCTGTTTCTCAGCTCAGCAGGCGGCTGAAAAGGCAGTTAAGGCGGTTATTCAGAGGCAAGGTGGGGAGGCCTGGGGGCATTCCGTCTATGAGCTACTTCTTGAAATTAGGGGAAAGTTCGAGTTCAAGTTCGATGTTGATTCTCTCCTAGATAAGGCTTTAGAGCTAGATAAAGCCTATATACCAACTAGATATCCAAATGCTCACCCTTCCCTATCTCCAAGGAGGAGATATACGAAGATAGAGGCTGAGAGGTTAATATCATATGCGGAGGAGATCGTTAATGTGTGTAAAAGTATATTATCCAAGATATAGCAGGGAGCACGTTATAAGGGCCCTTAAGGAATACTTTTCTAAGAATGCGGGTAAGCTGGGCATCCTAGAAGTATATCTCTTCGGCTCCTATGCGCGAGGCGATCAAACAGCCTTCAGCGATATAGACTTGCTGATCGTAGTTGGAGATGGTGTTGATCGTGATAGGCTTTACTTGGAGCTCAGAAAGAGCATCGATATCAGGGGACTCGAGCCGCAGATAATAAACTTGAGCGATTATTTAAAAATGAAAGCCGGAAGGTGGATAAGGACTATAAAGAGTGAGGGAGTAAGGATCTATTAGTTAGCTACCAAGACAAGAATAGCTTAGATCGATTAAGCTCCCCTGCAGGTATCTCATAACTACCTCTGCTTACCGGTCAACCGTGATGGTCTAATACTTCAGGTGGATCTGGTATATCCCTTAAGATCTAATGTTATCGGATCGAAGCCCAGTTTCATCAATTCCTCCACTAGTGCCTCTCTAATACCCTTCCTCACAAGTTTCTGAAAGTCATCAGGGAGTACCTCTATTCTCAGCCCCCCGTGAAAGTACCTAGCTCTCACTAACGATACGCCCCTCCCTAGAATGGCCTCCTCCGCTAGATCTATCCTCCTCAAAAGACCTTCGTTCACTTGGAAATCGTGAGGAAGTCTCGTTAGGAGGCAGGTATCTGGCAGAATTTCAGGAACGTTAAGCTCCTTTGCCATTTCCCTTATCCTCTCTTTGGTTACCTTGAGAATTGCGAACGGGCTTATAACACCAAGCTCCTCTAAAGCCCTCAATCCGGGCCTAATTTCGCTCAAATCATCGAAATTCGTTCCATCTACAACTAAGTCGCACCCCTCCATTTCAGCTGCTCTAATTATCATGGACATCATTCGCCTCTTGCATGCGTAGCACCTGTATAATCCGTTCCTCGCTATTTCCCCATCTTCCATAATTTCTTTGTCTATCAGCACCATATGAGGTATACCCCACTTCCTAGTGAACTCTTCGCCCCTCTTTATTGCCCTCCTTGGTATATAGGGGAAGTAAACCGTTATAGCTATGATCTCTTTACCTGCTTCTTGAAGTAGGCGAAGGAGAACTGAGCTATCTAATCCGGATGAATAAGCAACTGCTATGCATTTACGATCCTTCAAAAGCTCGGATATCCTATTTAATTCTTTGAGATCCGGCATCTTACTACTATGAGCCAGTGACCTATAAGATATCGCATTTACTCCGCTGTCCTGTAATGAGTAATCGGCAGTATTAACTTAACTTAGCTTAGCTAATGTAGTCCCTAGGTAATCTCATGACCGTAAAATTTCTCGTGATGAAGAGGCCTATGAGATACTGGGTACCTGGATATGATTTCTCGGCTGAGATAATCAGGGTATATGGCAGTTCCTTGAGGAACAAGGACTTTCTCATAGTATCGGAAAAGGCACTGGCCATCGCTCTAGGTCACATATATGACGAATCTATCATAGAAGAGAGCAGGATTACTTCTTTAGCTACTAGTGCGGTGAGAGAGCTGTGGGGCATTATCGGTGCACGATGCAGGTTAGGGGAAGGGACCATCACCATGTTAAAAAGCGTTCCTTTAGAGCTCCTGACTAGACATAAACAGCTTTCTCTCTCAATAGGTGGATTGAAGCATTTCCTCAAACCCGTATCTGAGGCCGGTATCGATACATCCAACTTACCCTACTCGTATGTATCCCTGCCCCTCCAAACGGCAGATGAGATCGCCGACCAGATAAGGGAAGAGGTATCAGGTAAGTTGGGTAAAAAAGTTAGTGTCCTTATACAGGATACGGACAAGACTTTTCTCCTTGATGGACTCGATCTGGGCTTAGCTACCAGGCCCTCTAAGGTGAAGGGTATTATAGATTTAGGAGTGGTTTCGTATATCCTTGGGATGTGTACTCACTTTTTTAGAGCGTACCCAACCCCTGTAGCATTCTCAGGCCCTCGAATCCCCTTAAAACTTATGCTTAATATAGCAAGAGCTGCTGAATCATCCAGAGGATGGGGAGCGGGGAGAAACGTCGTTGAAATGACTGAAAGGTTTAATTCAGGGTTTGAAGGCGTGACCTGGCATATGCTCATGAGAGGGAATCACTTTCCGGTGGTAATAGTTAGGTTGCGAGATTGAAATTCCATCTTGATCTGATAATTAATTAATTGATTGATTTTATTGCGTTTTTGTCCCCGTGCGGAATAGTTCCTTTTTTGTTATGTGTAGATAATCAATAGAAGATGGAATATAAAATGTACCTCCTTTAGATCATCAAGCTTTATTTGACTTAACTGGTAGATGTCCTAGATGAATAATACCAGCCGTTGGGTTTGGTTTTCCATCGCTATAGTAGTTGTGATATTATTGTTAGTAGGCTCTTATTACTATATCTACGCACCCAAGGGAAAGAAAACACGCATTTTGCCAAGTGAAGTAGAGAATAGGATAACTGCGGAGGTTAAAGATTCAACGTGCCATTACAAGCAAGAAAGAGTGTGGAGCGAGAAGGAATTCCAGCAAATATTGGGAGATGAAGAAGGATTCAAAGAGAGAATGGTAAATGACTTCAAAGAAGCGCATGAGCCCTACGGAATAGTCATAAAAAACTGTTACATTCACTTGGACAAGGATAATAGAATTACGACTCTAGAATGCGATGTAGAGGGATTTGTGTACAAGAGCGATGATTCCTATACCGCCGAATTCGATTGGCTAATTAGACCTCTCGGTTTGGATTTCATAGACAATAAGTTCAATGAAACCAAAGATTCACTCTCTTGGAGTGGAGTTATAAATGGAACTAAAACATCCATTCTAATAAGACTTCCGCCCATGAATAAAACTTATGCAGCTTGGGGGCAGCCAAATGGACACTGTCATGCCCACGTTTGGTGGAAGGGATAGAATCACTGAAGTCAATTTGATCTATACTCACTTATATGTCTTACCAATTGCTCCTTACCCTCAAGCTGTCTGAGGAGCTTCTCATCTGCAGTGTACACTAAGGTGTTAAGCTCTTGCGCAATTACTATGTAATATGCATCGTAGATAGTAACTCCTCTTCGTATCGAGTAGTCAAGTGCCTTATTCACTAGACCTTCCTTCTCCTCAACAAAGCGGGGAGCTGACTCTACAAGAAGCCTATAAATAGTTAGAATCTCGTTCATACCAATTATCTTCTTAATCACATACTTCCTTAATGCATTAGCGAATTCTAGTAATGCATATCGTGGAACAACCACAACCACATTACCATGGAGGTGATCCTTTAGAAGAGCTTTCGCCTCTTCATGATAATCCTCCGGAATAAACCACTTCACGAGGATATTGGAGTCAACCACAACCTCAGACATGTCTATCCTCTTTCTCTATCTTCTCGTATAAACTCTACCGATATATTCCCCTTGATCCTCCCAATTGTTTTCTCTAAATCCCCTAATTCCCTCAATATCTTTTCTGCCTTCTTTTTTCTCACAAGGTATTCTAGGAATTTTCTCACCTCCTCAGAGTAGTTGATGTTCAACTTCTCTAGGTCTTCCTTCAACTTCTTCGGGACCCTTATCCCTATCACCGAGCTCATGTTTAACACTCTTTGTTAACGGCCGCTGTCATCATATATATGTTTTACGCATAAAAACGAAGCGCTGCAATCCCTCTTTAATTACTGAGCGCCAGGTTGATGCCATCAGCTCCGTTCCGACACGTTTCGTCATGCATCCTTTTTATTACTTTGTTCTAAATTCGATGGATGGAACTTGAATCTGAGGGATAAGGGGCTTGTAATCGTATCCGTAGTGATAGCTCTTGCATTCATCCTCTATGAGATGAAGGAATTCTCAACACCCCTACTCTATGGTATAGACGGCCCCTACTACTACGTACAAGTGAGCAGCATTTTGAAGGAAGGCGCCTTACTCTATCAAGATCCTCCTCTCGCCTTCTACATACTTACAGGCTTCTCCTTACTTCTAGGAGATATTATGACGGGAATTAAAGTCGGATCTATTCTTGTGACACTGCTGGGGGCCTTCGCCATCTACTATCTGGTCAAAGAGATGACCAACGAGATAGGGGGAATAGCTAGCTCTATCTTCTACGTTGCTAACCCTTGGATGGTCAGGATGAGCATGGATCTTATAAAGAACGCTATGGGCCTTACCTTCCTCTCCTTCACCCTTTTATTCGCTTATCTCTCAGTTAAGAGGGAGGATTTCAGGTTCTCGCTTCTCTCTTCCATGTTCATAATACTCACGGGGCTAACTCACGTCTTGGACTTTGGAGTAGCTATGGCTATCTTATTCCTGGCCTTTCTCTTCCATATAAGAGACGAAAAACTGTTGAAAATGATCTCTCTTCCCCTCATAGCTGCTTTAGCCTTGCTCTTCCTTGGCTTTACCACGAATGTCATGGGAGGAGATCCATATAAGGGAGTGGCTTTTCTCCAAGAGCTGGTATCAAGTAAAACAAGGGGACCCATAGCTAGGCCTCCTATCAAGCCCATGAAGGGCGGTCAGAGAGGGATACTCGATGTGATATACTCCATTACGATAGCCCTCGCTGGACTTGTACTTTCGATGAGAATACCGCATCCTGCTAAGGAGTTCCTCCTCTCCTCATCACTCATACTGCTTGTTTTAGTTCTCCCATTTAACCCAGGCAATTTCCTCTGGAGATTCGATCTCATGACGGCAATACTCGCTCCTCTAATCTTAGGAGCGGCTGTAGGGAGAATAGGAGATACTAGAACTACTGTAGCGATTACCCTCATAATACTCGGCTTATTACTACCCTTGGTCTTCTCACAAGCCCTTTCAATAAAGCCGAGTATTCCTCCAGAGGAGTATGAGGAGCTGAAGGACCTAGTTTATCGCTTGAAGGGTAAGTACTCCCTCGTCGTCCCATCGGTGAGGCTCCTGTACTGGGTGCAATCAATCGATCCTAATGCTACTCGATCACCGCACGAGACCAATGGATTGCCGCCTGTAATAATCGTCGATAGAAGAGCACCTTATCCCCATTCAGTCCCACATGCAAGCATAATATATAGGGGGAGGTTCCTAGAGGCGTATCTTGTGAAGAGGAGGCCTTGATCTTTTTCTGCCCCTTCCTCTCCTTCCTTACCCCTTCCTCGTCACAAGATTTCCTCCCTCCTTTCTTTAATCTCGCTTCAGCATACCCATCGCACTATTGCCGGTTAGTGCTTAGCTTAGCTTTGCTTAGCTTAGCTTAGGGACCAAACCGAACTGAATTTATGTTCTAGCTGGTAGGTTATATGATGAGATGAGGAGTGAAGGTCGAGATACTGGGAACGGAGACCCTCGGTGTGAGAGGTCTATCCACATTCATAGACACGGCTAAGGTTCTAATAGACCCAGGAGTGGCCTTAGGATTCTCCAGATATCACCTTCACCCCCATCCAATTCAAGCTGTTGTTGGAGATGAAGTGAGGGCTAGAATAATTGGAGCATGGAAGAGAGCTGGAGATATAATTATAAGCCATTTTCATGGAGATCATATCCCTTTAGCTAATCCAAACCCCTTTCAGCTTGGAATCGATGATATCCTTAATTCCCATTCCACAAATTCGGATGTGAGGATATGGGTGAAGGCTGAGAGGTTCTGCAAGGGTATTGAGAGAAGGAGGTTGAGAGATCTCAAGAGAGTGTTCGGTAGCCAGATGGTTGAGGCTGAGCCCAGCAGAGGAGATGGCCTGCTGGAATTCATTGGTCCATTCCAGCATACTGGAAACTCGGATACCCTAGTTCTGGGTACTCTAATCAGGGGTGAGAAGACGGTACTTCACCTCTCAGATGCAGATATCTTCAGCGAGGAAGTAGCTAGAGCTGTAAGTAGGGTAAACCCTGATATCGTAATATCCGATGGACCTTCAATCTACAGACATAGGTTTGACGGTAGGCTCGTCGATTATACCCTCTCAAGGGCTTCAAGGTTGGCGGATTCTTGTGGGACCTGGATAATAGATCATCACCTCATGAGGTGCGATGAGGGAATCAAATGGCTTAATTCCCTAAGGAAGGAGAAGGGAGGATGTAAAATCCTTTCTGCAGCCGATTTCATGATGAGGCCCCTTACAATGCTGGAAGCTTGGCGCAGGACTCTTTACAAGCTAGTGCCAGTATCTAACGAGTGGTTCAGGGATTACTCCCTCATGAAGGGATTGAAGAGGAATTACAAGGATATATGGCCCGAAATAGAGATAGATCTAGGTAGGGAAAGGCCGAATAGTGAGAAGGAGTTTGAGGGAGTGCTGAGATATTCCTTGGAAAGAATTGATCTGATCTAATAAGTCCCTAACAAATAATCCAATCATCATCTGCTCTTTACCTTTATCAGTGAGTTAATCCTTTCTTCTATCTTTTTTTGCCCTTTTACGCTCCTCTCCTTCAGGATCTCAATGTACTTCCTGATCTTATTCGTATCGATTATCTCAAGCAGCCCAGGTATGATATCATCGCTCGCTGGATACCTGAAGTATATGATATCTATAAGCGTCTTCTCAGGATCTGAAACCCTTACCCACTCTCTTAAATCCCCTAAATACTTGTACTCATATCCAAAATACATTTTACTTGAGATTTTTCTAAGTACTACCTTGAAACCAGCCACTTCACGAACTCCATGCTTGGCGATTCTCGAAACATCAGGGGAGAGTATGGTAACTGCTGTTACTTGGTTCCATGCCCCATGAAGGAATGCTGCTGATCCCAGTCCCACATAAGCTCTAGGCAGTGCTTTAGCCACCATATAAGGCGATTTCTTGAAGGAGTACACTCCTTTCAATAGCTCAACTATCTGACCCTTCCTCCTCAAGTTATGAATGAGAACCTTGGCATAATTCCTCCCCACTGCTGCCTCAACTGACCTGAATGTGAAGAGAGATGCCTCCTTCAGCTTCTGAACGAGTTCGGAATGCCTAGTGGGCAAATCTCTCAACCTTCCTGACAATGGTCTCGAAGCTGGGGGGCCTTCCCATCAGCACAATCTCCTTCAGTATGGGGTAGTCCTCCGGTGGGCTCTTCAGGATGTATAGGAGTTCCTTGATAGGATTCCTTATTGACTTATCTTCACACATATCCAAGAGGTAGTACACGTCGTACAGATCTCTAGCCTTTCTCCTATTCATGTAAGCCCGTATCTTCTCCTCTAGGAGGGAGCAAGGTGACAGGGTCTTTACAACGATGCTGCTACCATCAATAAGCCAGAAGTCTTCCTCAATCACCTCCTTATCCTCGAACATGGGAGAAGCCTCTAGCTCCACCTCCGCTCCATCACTAACCCTTAGGTAGAGAACCCTAGAGGGTGTGATCTTCACCCTAGTTACGTTTAGGGCAGAGGAAAGGATCTCGGGAATCTTCTCAATATCTTGGCAGTATACATCCACGTCATATGAGAACCTCTTCCCCCCGTAAATCCTCCATATGGCCGTACCTCCATGTACTATGAAATCCACTTTCCTCGATAGTTCTAGAACAAGTGCATCCTGCACCTCAGCTATCTTAAGCATGGCACCCTTCAGTACCCTCATTAGAGGGATCCTCTTGTACATCATATTTTATTGACCTAGGTTATATTAAATTATAACCTAGGTAAATGAATTATATCCCAGCGGTAGTCCTCATCTACGGGAGCAGTTTGCAGAGCTCCATTGCTACTTAAGTCTTCAATAGATTGACTCAGCATATCCCCTAAACTATTTTGATTAGTTCTGAGATTAAATTAACTAATTTGATCAAGCAACTGGGACCACCTCCAGAGCATTGATCCATAGCTCTCCATGCGCGCGGCTCAGGTAAGGAGCCTAGTATAAGGGAGATAGGTAGATTAGATTGGATATGATGGAGACTCCTTGAAACATTAAGGCGTAACAATTATCTCGCTTAATCCCTCTACTTACTAGATGCTAGATAGGTTCTTCATAGTGGCCCATAGGGGAGCCAGCGCCTATGAGCCGGAGAATACGCTCAGGTCCATACGTCGGGCCATAGAGATGGGCGCGGATGCCGTGGAGGTCGACGTGAGGATGACATCAGATGGAGTTCCAGTGATAATGCACGATCCAACAGTCGATAGGACGACGAATGGGAAGGGAGAGGTGAGGTACATGTCTTTAGAGGAAATGGAGTCTCTAGATGCAGGTCTCGGGGAAAAGGTTCCAAGGCTCGATGAGGTGCTCGATGAGGTGAAAGGGAAAGTCGATTTGCTCATAGAACTTAAGGTAGATGAGGCATCTCTGCCTGCCCTTAAGCTTGTGGAGGATAGGGGTATGATAGATAGCGTTCTATTCATATCTTTTTCGATAAGGGCCCTTGAGTCCGTTTTGAGATCGCAATTTAAGGCTCATACAGGCCTCATATACTCCAAGCCGGGCGATTGGATCGTGAGGGCTAAGCAGATTGGTTGCGAGTTCATATTGCCTAAGTATCATCTGGCCACTAGGAAGGCTATAGATCTCGCACACAGATCCCACTTGAGAGTCATCCCTTGGGTCATAGATGATCTGGAGCTAGCTAAGGAGCTGAAAGATAGGGGATCAGATGGCATAGCTACGAACAGGCCAGATATCATGGTTTCGCTTAAAGAGTAGCTTTACTGGGAGACCCCTCCCTATTAACCTATCCAGTTTCCCTTTCCCATATAAGCGATGAGGGCTACGCGCGATCGCTTGCTCACATGCTTACAAATAAAGGGTAAGCCAGAGGTGCGATCTGCCAGTTTACATCTAGATTATTTACTAAAACAATCCCCAAATACCTATGGCTCCCATCTCCCGGTTAGATGAGGATATAGTTAGGGATATCTCTTTAGAAGGTAAGGTCGCGGTAGTGACGGGTGCATCCTCAGGAATTGGGCGAGCTATTGCTATAAAGCTTGCTAAGGCTGGAGCTGAAGTTGCCATACTCGATATAGATATCGAGGATGGATTGAAGGTCCAAAATGAGATAGGTAAAGCCAAATTTTACAGATGCGATGTAGCATCAAGTGAGGAAGTTAAAGGGACCTTAAGATCTATCTATAGGGATTTTGGCAGAATTGATATAGTCGTCAATGCTGCTGGCGTTATAGTCAGGAAAAATGTTTTGGAGACGAGCGAGGAAGATTGGGATCGCGTCATAAACGTTAATTTGAAGGGTCCTTTCCTCGTCTCAAAGCATGCTATCCCTTACATGAAGGAAAGAGGAGGTGGAAGTATAGTTAACATAGCCTCAGGATGGGGCCTTAAGGGAGGACCGAAGGCGGTAGCCTACTGCGCTTCCAAGGGAGGATTGATTAATATGACTAGAGCGATGGCAATAGATCATGGAAAAGACGGCATTAGGGTCAACTGTGTAGCTCCCGGAGATATAGATACTCCTATGCTCAGAGAGGAGGCGAAGCAGCTGGGAGTTAATCTTCAGGAGTTTTTAGAGGAAGCTGCGGATAGACCAATAAAGAGATTAGGAAAACCAGAAGATGTAGCTAATGCTGTTCTTTTCTTGGCTAGTGATCTCTCAAGCTGGATAACTGGCTCCGTTATTGTGGTTGACGGGGGAGGTCTAGCTTAAATTGAGGTGATACGATGGCTACTACTCCCTATTCTCATCCCTATATCCCCAACTCCTTAGATAGGGTAAAGAGGGAAATGTTGAGATACATAGGGGTTGAGAGTATAGAGGAACTTTACGCAAGTATACCCGAAGATCTGAGATTTAAGGGGAAGATGAACCTTCCTGAACCTCTTCTTTCAGAGTATGAGCTCGTGAGGCATATAAAGGGAATACTCTCCAAGAATAAGAGCTGCGAAGATTACCTATGCTTCATGGGAGGTGGTACTTGGCCTCATTACGTTCCTGCGATATGCGATGAAATTGCCAGGAGATCTGAATTTCTCACTGCTTATGCGGGGGATCCATGCGAGGATCATGGTAGATGGCAAGCTCTCTTCGAGTTTCAAAGCCTAATGGCTGAGCTAGTTGATATGGACGTCGTCACAGTTCCCATCTATAGTTGGGGACATGCAGCAGGAACAGCAATGAGAATGTCTCACAGGATAAATGGCCGCAAGAAAATTCTTATACCTTCAACAATATCCCCTGAGAGGTACATGGTCGTGAAGAACTATACAGATCCAGCTCTGACGCTAGAAAAGGTGAGATATGATGAAGAGACTGGGATGATGGATCTAGGCGATCTCGAGAGGAAGATGTCAGAGGATGTCTCTGCAGTTTACTATGAAAATCCTTCCTACTTGGGCTTTATAGAGACTAGAGGTAGAGAGATATGTGATATAGCCCATAATATGGGAGCTTTATGTCTAGTTGGGGTAGATCCAAGCTCTCTTGGAGTTTTAGAACCTCCAAGCCATTACGGTGCCGATATAGTTGTTGGGGATCTCCAGCCATTAGGCAATCACATGAATTTCGGAGGAGGACTTGCAGGCTTCTTGGCAACTAAAGATGAAGTTAGGTTCGTTAGGGAGATACCTTATAGAATATTCGGCTTAACCAAGACATCTCAAGAAGGTGAGTATGGATTTGGGGATGTGCTCTTCGAGAGGACCTCTTTTGAGAAAAGGGAGAAGGCAAAGGAGTTCGTTGGGACAGCTACGGCTCTCTATGGAATAGTAGCTGCAGGATATTTATCCTTAATGGGGCCCAGGGGGATGTACGAGCTTGGCAAGACCATACTCGAGAGATCCAAGTACGCTATGAAGATCCTGTCGGAGATAAACGGAGTTACTGCGCCCATGTTTAAAGCCCCTCACTTCAAGGAATTCGTGGTGAACTTCAATACCGATAAGAGCATCGCTGAGATAAACAGGGAACTGCTGAGTGAGGGGATCTTTGGAGGTATAGATCTTAGGACCAGCTTCCCAGAGCTTGGTAACTCCTCACTCTACTGCTTCACTGAGGTACACACCAAGGAGGATATAGACAGGCTCGCGAGTTCCCTTGAGAGGATATTAAAGGGGTGATCTTATGGGGATAATAAAGCTTAGAAGGGAATTCCACGAAGCCAGATGGGAGGAGCCCATAATATTCGAGCTGAGCAATGAGGGGGAGAGAGGGATCTTAGTTCCAAGAGACGAAGAGATGGAGGAAATGGTAGGAGATGTCATATCGGCGTTGCCGAGCGAGATTGTCAGGAAGGAGCCCCCCAAGCTGCCGGAACTCTCACAGAAGAGAGTTCTTATGCACTACCTCAGGCTCTCCCAAGAGACGCTAGGGGCCGATATTAACGTAGATATAGGGCAGGGAACGTGCACTATGAAATACAGTCCCAAAGTAAACGAATTTCTCGTTCAATCTCCGAAGGTCAGCGAGCTTCATCCTTATCAGAGCGAAGAAACTGTTCAAGGAGCCTTAGAAATAATGTATAAGCTTGATCTATTCCTTAGGGAGATATCTGGCTTAGATAGATTTGTTTTCCAGCCTGGGGGAGGATCTCAGGCTATCTTCGCTATGGCATCGATAATCAGGGCTTACCATAAGAGCAGAGACGAAAATAGGGATGAGATCATAACGACAATATTCTCGCATCCATCTGATGCTGCGGCCCCAGCAGTGAAGGGCTTCAGGGTGATCACCATATACCCTGACCCAGAGACCGGTATCCCTGATGTGGAGGCTCTGAAAGAAGCTGTCTCTAGAAGGACTGCTGGACTTATAATAGCAAATCCGGAGGATACGGGGATATTCAATCCGAAGGTAAAGGAATTCACCGATATAGTCCATGAAGCCGGAGGTCTCTGTGCCTATGACCAGGCCAATGCAAACGGCCTCCTCGGCATGGTGAGGGCGAGGGAATGCGGCTTCGATATGGGTTTCTTCAACCTACATAAGACATTCTCATCACCCCACGGGAGTGGAGGACCCGCTGTGGGGGCATTGGGAGTTAGGAAGGAGCTTGAGGGATTCCTTCCAGTTCCAATAGTCGAGTATGATGAATCGAAAGGTAAGTACTACCTTAGATACGATCTTCCAAATACTATAGGGAAAGTCAGAGAGTTTTATGGAGTCTTCCCAGTGGTGCTAAGAGCCTATGCTTGGATAATGTCCCTTGGAGAGGAGGGAATTAGGGAAGTAGCTAGGATAGCTGTCTTGAACAACAACTATGTCATGCATAAGATATTGAGGGAGGTAAAAGGTGCTGATATATCTTACCCAGCTAATAAGCACAGGATAGAGCAGGTCAGGTATACTTGGGAGAAGGTTAGGAAGGATACTGGGGTAACCGTTGAGGACGCCATAAACAGGATGTATGACTTTGGATTCCATCTCTGGACGAGTCATCATCCATGGATCATACCTGAGCCATTCACCATAGAACCGACGGAATCCTACTCGAAGGAGGAGTTAGATGAATATATAGAAGGACTGAAGGAAGTAGCTAATGAGTCCTATGAGGAACCTGATAGAGTGAAGCTTGCCCCTCACAGGAGTTCCATCCATAGGATAGATGTAAGTTGGCTTAACGATCCATCTAAGTGGGCTATCACTTGGAGGCTCTATCTTAGGAAGCACGGTGATGCCCGTTGAAAGTAGGCCTCATAGTCAATCCAATAGCTGGAATGGGTGGGAGGGTCGGCCTGAAGGGAACGGATGGTCCTGATATACTGAGGAAAGCAATAGAACTTGGAGCAAAGCCTTGGGCTGAAGATAGGGCTTACGAATCTATGAAAGTCTTGAGGAGCCTCATACCTGACGATTCCCTTGACGTCTACACGTACCCAAGTAAGATGGGAGAGAGCTCCGCCAGAAGGGCAGGTTTCTCCCCTAGGGTGATAGGGAAGATAGGGGATGAAACCACAGCGGAGGACACTGTAAGGGCAGCGAAGGATATGAACAACTTGGGAGTAGACCTAATACTCTTCACTGGAGGCGATGGAACTGCGAGGGATGTCTACAGAGCTATAGATGAGAAGCAAGTTGTCTTAGGGATACCCGCTGGGGTCAAGGTATACTCCTCCGTTTTCGCTGCCAGCCCCAGAGCAGCGGGGGAACTTGCGGCTAGGTTCCTCAGAGGGCAGGTAACTGAAGTAGTGGAGGCCGAGGTCTTGGACATAGACGAGGATGCCTTTAGGGAGGGGAAGCTATCCATCAAGTTATATGGCTACCTGAAGATCCCATACGACTCCCTCTACATACCTGGAGGGAAGATCCCCTCGGGCCACTCCGAGAATTACGCGAAGGAAGCAGCGGCTACTGAATTCATAGATAATATGGAAAAGGATTGCATCTACATAATAGGACCGGGAACTACGACAAAGGAGATAATGAAGAAGTTGGGGCTTGAGTATACGCTGCTGGGAGTCGATGCCATTGAGGGAGGCAAGCTCATAGGGAAGGACCTGAACGAGGAGCAGATAATCGACCTGATATTCGCTAAAAGGGATAAAGCTAAGGTCAAGGTTGTGGTATCTCCAATAGGGGGCCAGGGATACATCTTCGGCAGGGGGAATCAGCAGATAAGCCCGAAGGTACTGAGGATGATAGGCAAGGAGAATATTATCATCATAGCAACTCCTGGAAAGATAGAATCCATGAGGGGAAAGCCCATGCTCATTGATACCGGAGATGAAGAGCTAGACGAGGAACTAAGTGGCTACTATAGGGTGATATTGGGTTACAGGGAATATATAATTTACAAGGTGGTTCCTGGATATGGTGGAGGCTCTTAGGAGCATTTAGAACACCAGATTATGTAGGGCTGGGAAGCTGAGAAGAAAGTCAGGTAAGTAAGTCAAGTTGATTAGCGATAAGGTTAAAAGACATGTATTCCGGTGATCCTAGGCTTGAGATGTCTCTAACTTCCGAGGAGAAGAAAAAGTTCCTCAAAGCCCTTGAGGAGGATGAGGAGTTCAAATATGCTGTAGGTGGACTGCTTGGCTATAAGGAGATACTAGATAGGATAATCTCCATAGAGGAGAGGCAGGCGAGGCTTGAGGAGAGACAAACGAGGCTTGAGGAGGAGATGAGAAACACCAGGAGACTACTTATGGTAATAGCCCACAGATTTGGGGTATTATCAGAATCTTCATTTAGAGAAGGTATGGAGTACGTAGTCGAGGAGATATTAGGAGTAGCTGAAGTTTCAAGGTTCATCATGAGGGATGATGAAGGCCTAGTTTACGGGCATCCATCGGATGTGGAGGTAGATGTACTCGTCAAGGACGATCAGCACATATTGATTGAGGTAAAGTCCCGCGTATCAAAGGGAGATGTAGCAGAGCTTTATAGGATAGGTCTCCTCTATGAAAAGAAACGGGGTGTCAAACCCAAGCTGCTCATCATAGGAGGATTCATTGATGAGGGTGCTAAGGCCTTAGCAAAGGAACTCAACGTCGAGATAAGGCCGATCGTTGAGGAACCATTGTGAAGATGCTTTCATGGAGCATCACACACCTAACGGGATTGACTGCTCTTCATGCCAGAATCAACCACGAGTTGCCCTAATGTGGCGCAAGTTGCACCTATAAGGAGATCTCTATCACCTAGTAATACATAGTATCGACCATTACACCTTTAACGCTGATCGCGTAAAAGTAAGGTGAGGGTATGGCAACACCTGTGATGAGTAATCCTCCTAAGAGAGTTTTTGCCCATCCCCTTACCTAGGGGTACAATACTCAGTAAATAGGCGCTGTGATGAGGGCATTCCAGAGTCGCATTGATGGGAGATATTAGTCTAAGGCGAATTTTTCCACTATGGGGGTCAGAGTGTAGCATAGGGAGGCAAAGAGGCTCAATAAAACGTCAAGTTTAAGGGAAGCACCTTATTCTCCTCGAATTAATTGGTATTAGCAGTAGAGGTTAGTCAGCTATTATCATGTCCGGTCTCAGGGCCCAAAGAATAGCCCACCTACCCTCCTCGTTCCTCTCCAAGCAGAATATCCCGCCCGTTGTGAACCTCGCTATCTCCTCATCTTCCCTTCCAGTTATCAGCAGGCTCACAAGCTTACTCAAATGAGGGATATGACCGACCAGCATCAAATCATCCTCTTGATCCTTCAGCTTGCTTGCCCATACATTTGGATCCGCTAGTGGATTTAATGCATCAGATTCCTCCATCCTTTCAATGTGAAGTTCTCTAGCTATTATCTCAGCTGTCTGACGGGCCCTCAACTTAGTGCTATGTACTATGCGATCGACTCCGATACCTAACTTAGCGATAAAATCAGCAACTCTCTTGACATCCTCCCTCCCCCTGTCAGTGAGAGGTCTTCTGGGATCTTCCTCCTTACTCTTAGCCTCACCATGCTGAACTAGATAGAGCTTCATAAGTCTTCCATCACCGATAGCTAATATGGTTGATGGATGATTACATTTTTCATTGTGCATTGTGCACAGAGAGACGGGATGAGATAAGGGAATAAGTTAGCACCGAGATCTTTACCTATGCCCTTTAATGCATGGCTGGCCCTTGGACCAGTTGGAATGATCTTAGTTGGCGTTCTCTCGATCATAATATGGAGATTTAGGAGTCGCACAAAAATGAAATACTTCCTAGTCGGAGGAGCCGTGTGGGCCGCAGCCATATCGCTTAAGCTGGTCTTGGAGCTTACAATCACACCGAAGCTGCTATGGATCTCTTCGTTAGGATCAACAGTATTTCTAGCAGTCATTGGAGCATACGTGGGAATAAGAACAGGGTTGTTCGAATGCGGGTTGACTTACATAACATTCATCAAAAGCGATCTGAGGAATATGTCCTTTGATGAAGCTGTAGCGTTTGGGATAGGCTTTGGCGCTTTAGAAGCCATTCTGCTTGGCTTTCAATCCTTGATACAGATCCTGATGTTTACGTTCAATCCGAAACTTCTCTTCCTGATACCTGAACCCCAGAGGAGGATTGTGGAAGCCAGTCTTAGCATGCCGACATGGGTAGCCGCTGCTCCAGTGATAGAGAGGATCTTCACCCTCTTCTCTCACATCTTCGCTATCCTGCTTATACTGGTCTCTGTGGCTCGGAGCAGGCTTATCTTCTTTCTACTCTCCTTCTCCTACAAGAGCCTTCTAGATGCCCTACTACCGTACATCCAAGTGACGTTCAAACCGAACATCTCGCCCATAGGAGCCTATGAGGCGGAGATCTGGATCGTCTTCATGGGGTCTATAGCCCTCCTTGGAACCACTTGGGTGAGGAGATATCTCTTATCGACACCTGCTTCCTTCGTAGTTAAATGACCAAGTTTATCTTACTCTAGAGTATCTTACTCTAGAGTATTATGTTTGTTGACAGATCAAAGGAACTTGAAATATTGGAGTCGAGATATAAATCAGGAAAGGCAGAGCTTATTTTTATATACGGAAGGAGAAGAATAGGAAAAACACGCCTCATCAAGGAGTTCCTAAGGGGAAAGAGATCTATATATCTGCTTGCCCGCCAAACAAGCCTAAAAGAGAACCTAGCAATGTTTTCACGGAGAATAGGAGAGTCTCTAGGGGATAAGATTCTTCTATTCTCCCCCTTGAGGAACTGGGATGCTTTCTTCCATTATATATCAAAAAAATCAGAGGAGAGGCTCATCGTAGCCATAGATGAATTTCCATACCTTGTGGAGCTGGATCCTTCCCTGCCCAGCATCCTTCAGTCGTTCTGGGACGAGATTCTCTCATCCACAGGGATCTTCTTGCTGCTCTTGGGCTCCACCGTCTCGACAATGGAAGGGCTTATGGGCTCCAAGAGCCCCCTCTATGGTAGGAGAACTGGACAAATTCGCCTAAATCCAATGGATTACTTTAATGCTAGGCTTTTCTTCCCCCACTATGGTACTGAAGATGCGGTCCGCTCTTACTCCATTCTGGGAGGGGTTCCAGCTTACTTAAAACTGTTCTCAGATGAAATGAAGCTCGAAGATAATCTAAGGGCACAGTTAAGGATGGATTCCCTCCTTTATGCGGATGCTAACTTCCTCCTGAGGGAGGAGCTGAGGGAACCTAGGCACTACATGGCAATTCTCGAAGCCATTGCTTCAGGCTACAACAGATTTGGCCAGATAGCCGATGTAACTGGGCTAAGTAGATCCTCATTGGGCAAGTACCTTTCAGTGCTGGAAGAGCTGGATTTCATAGAGAGAGTAGTTCCTTTAGCTAGGGGAAGGAGACCGAGGAGGGGAATTTACAGGATAACGGATCCGTATTTCAGGTTTTGGTTCAGATTTGTTTATCCAAATCAAGATTTGGTGGAGTTCGGTGAAATAGATGAGCTCGTGAGAATAGTAATGAGGGATCTCGAAGCCTATGTAGGAACAGTATTCGAGGATATAGCAGCTCATTTATTGAGGAAAATGAATTCTATGGGACAGCTTCCCTTCAGATTCAGTAGATTAGGGAAGTGGTGGGAGAGAGATAAGGAGTTCGATCTTGTGGCCTTATCTAGATCAGGTGAGAGGATCCTGCTAGTAGAAGTCAAGTGGTCCGATCTGGATGAGAGGGATGCAAGCAGAATTTTGGCTAAAATGGAGGAGCGAACTAGAGGAACGCCTTTTGAGGGTAAGACTGTTAACTTCCTAGTTATCGCAAGGAAGTCTAGTGATCCTAGGGTAGTATCGTTCGAGGAATGGGACTCTCGCTTCCTTAAAGAATCTGTGGATGTTAAGGGGAGGAACAAGAGTGGGAGGAAGATGACCAGAAGCCAAGGAGGATTTTAAGGAATGCTTAATACCTAAACCATCCGAGGTTAACTATGCCTGTCGATCCCAAGTTCTTTGATCTGGTAAATTACGGGATATGCTATGTTTTGAACGAGAAGTACGGTAGAGAGGAGACAGAAAAGATATTTAAGGAGGTTGGTAGGGTCCTCTACACCAGGATAAAGGAGGAAGGCCTAATAAATCCTGCGAACGATCCTATGGATGCTCTCATAGAGGTAGCCCGGTTTCTAGAGAGGATGGGCTATATGGAAAAGATCGACATAACTAGGAGGAGCGATAAGGAGCTAGAGCTTGACATGTATGGTGTATCGGTCCTAAATTCCTCGTTAAAGCTTGTTGAATCTGGGAGGGCTCCTTCTCATTACATGACGAACATAATGTTCGCTGCCCTTCAAGATTACGGAATAGATGCCGAATTAATAGATCTGGGGTTTGATACTGAGGAAAATCACGTAAAGGAGAAATGGATCCTAAAGAAATAGAAGCAAGTGAACCTTGAGATGAAGTGAAGCGGGGTTGAGTAAAGAAAGAAGAGGGAAAAGAGGAGATCCAATGTTCAGTTTACCTACCGCGTAGGTTAAATGGGATGTGGAAAGGGAGGGAAAGCTATAGCCTGTCAAAGCTATGAGTAGAGGTGACACGCTACTAAGTGGCCTGGCTTAATTTCCTTGAGACCGGGCTCCTCTTTATCACAGGGATCGAATCTCATCGGACATCTCGTATGAAACCTGCAGCCGGGAGGTATATCTATTGCGGATGGGATCTCTCCCCTCAGTTTTATTCTCTCCCTACTTTTCCCAGGAGTAGGCACAGGAATCGCGCTAAGAAGAGCCTTGGTGTATGGATGTAGGGGTTCTCTAAAGAGATCTCTCGTTTTACCCATCTCCATGATCTTACCTAAGTACATTATGGCTATCTCATCAGAGATGTACTTAGCCACAGCTAGATCGTGTGTTATGAAAAGGTAGGCGACGCCGAACTCCTTCCTGAGATCCATCATCAGGTCAAGGATCGATGCTCTCAAGGAGACGTCTATCATGGAAACGGGTTCATCGGCGACAACGAGTTTAGGTCTCGTGATCATAGCCCTAGCTATGGCTACCCTCTGCCTCTGCCCTCCACTCAGGTAGGCAGGGTAGGATTCATAAAATATCTCAGGAGGGGTCAATCCGACCTTTTCAAGCATCTCAAGAACCATCTCACGAGCTTCATTTCCCTTAGCTATACCGTGTATCAGGAGGGGATCCATTATGGTCTCCCCAACCTTCATCCTCGGATTCAGTGAGGCGTAAGGATCTTGATATATTATTTGCATGTGCTTCCTGAGAGGTCTCAGCTCTTTCTGACTGAGGGAGGTTATGTCCTTACCCTGGAAGATTATTTGACCATCTGTCGGATCTATAAGTCTTAGGACAAGTTTTCCTGTAGTTGTCTTTCCACTACCAGACTCTCCTACGAGGGAGAATACTTCTCCTTCCTCTATATTGAAACTTATACCATCTACTGCCTTTACATACCTCTCTTCCCTTGTTAAAAGTCTCTCTATGAACGTCTTAGCGACTGGAAAGTACTTCTTAAGGTTCTTAACCTCTAGAAGCATGGGATCACCTTCCATAAAGCCAGCATTTCACGAGCCTCCCATCAACCGTCTTAGCTGGAGGTTCCTCCTTCTCACAGATGGGCATTCTGTCTGGGCACCTGGGATGAAACCTGCAACCAGATGGAGGTTCATGTAGGTCTGGGGGGGAACCTGGTATTGATACCAACTCCTGATCTTCGAGCTCAACGTTAGGTATTGCCTTCAGGAGCTCCCTGGTATAGGGATTGAGCGGTTTCTTCGCTATATCATCAGCATTAGAAAGTTCCATCAACCAACCAGCGTACATGACCCCTATCTTATCTGAGACTTTGAGTTCCAAGGCTAGATCGTGGGAGATTAGGATTATGGCTACGCCGAACTCCTCCCTGAGCTTGGAGAATAGATCCATTATCTGATCCTGAACTATGACATCCAGGGCTGTTGTAGGCTCGTCAGCTATTATCAGCTTTGGATTCAGGGAGACAGCCATAGCTATCATAACTCTCTGCCTCATTCCGCCGCTCAGCTGGTGTGGATAGTCGTTGAACCTGTCTTTAGATATCCCTACCTCTTCCAATAGTTCCAAAGCTCTTTTCCTAGCTTCCTCCTTTCCCATATCCTCATGGGCTAGCATGGCTTCCACTAACTGGTCCCCTATTCGCATTAAGGGATCCAATGAGGTCATCGGGTCCTGGAAGACCATTGCTATCTCCTTTCCTCTTATCTCCCTCAGTTCCTTCTCGCCCATCTTGGTCAGATCCCGACCGTTGAGCCTCACGCTCCCTTTCACTATCCTGCCGGGAGAGGGGACTAGGTTCATTATGGCCAAGCCCAATGTGCTCTTCCCGCTACCTGACTCCCCTACTATTCCCATGATCTCGGCCCTATCCAAGGCGAAGGAGATCCCTTCAACAGCCCTCACTATGCCTCTCTTCGTGTAATAATAAACGTGGAGATCATCCACCTCTAGAAGCATTCATCTCACCTCCTTCTGACCAAGCACCTTGTTAAGCCCCTCTCCCAGCAGACCGAAACCTAACGCTAGGAGGATTATCATCATACCTGGGAAGAGAACTGGCCACCATCTGCCGGAGAGGAAGTATCTCTGCCCATTCTTAAGATCAAAACCCCAATCTGGTGTAGGGGCAGGGACGCTCAACCCAAGGAAGCTCAGCCCAGCCTCCGTGAGTATTGCATCGGCAACGTTCAGCGAGAACACCACAGCTATTATGAAGAACACATTTGGGAATATGTACTTCCTCAATATCCTCCAATCAGTTGCTCCCAAGGCCCTAGCGGCCTCCACAAATAGCTGTTCCCTCAGGGAAAGAACCTGCCCCCTTACCATCCTGAAGTAAGTGGGTATGTAAACTACCGCTAGGGAGATGGACGTATTGTATATTCCGGGACCTAGCATGGCAGCTACGGCTATAGCCAATATAAGCCCAGGAAATGCGTATATACTGTCCATTATGAGGGAAAAAGTTCTATCCAGCTTTCCCCCGATGTAGCCAGATATCAAGCCTAGGGGAATACCTATAGACATAGAGAGCGCTGTAGACATGAGTATAACTATAAGTATCGTTCTAGATCCATAAACAACTCTGCTGAATACGTCTCTACCTATAGTATCGGTTCCCCATGGATATTTAGGAGAAGGTGGTACCACGGGCATGCCAACTATCTTCACAGGATCATATGGTGCTATGAACTCCGCAAACACAGCCATTACTAGCACGATCAATACTACTACGAGGCCGAAGACCATCATATATCCGTCAAGCCCTGCATCCTTGACTATGCGGAAGAAACGGGAGAAACCGAAGGTCCTCATACAATCACCTCAGTTTAATATCTTATCCTCGGATCCACGTATGCGTAAACTACATCAACGACTAGGCTGATCAGAGCGACAAACAGAGCGTAGAAGACTATGGAACCCTGTATCGTAGTGAAATCTCTGTATGTAATCCTCTCAACTAGGAATGTACCCATACCAGGCCAAGAGAATGTTGTTTCTGTAAGAACGGCCCCAGCTAGCAAAAGAGCGAACTGAAGTCCCATCATGGTTAGTATTGGTATCAAAGCATTCTTCAGGGCATGCCTGAAGAGTATGACCCTCCCAGGTAATCCCCTAGCCCTGCACGCCCTTATGAAATCCTGACCGAGGACCTCCATTAGGCTGGATCTGACAAGCCTAGTATATATTCCCGATAGGACGAGCCCTAGTGTAAAGGAAGGTAAAGCTAGATGAGCTAGGGCATTTAGTAAGCTATCGAGCCTCAAGGTCAGTATCGAATCAACAACATAGAGCCCTGTTATTGAAGGAGGCTCCAGTCCGGGATCTATCCTACCTCCCACTGGGAATATCCTGAGCCATACCCCGAAAACAAGCTGAAGCATCATGCCCAACAGGGGAATGAAAAGGGAGTAAACAACTATGCTATAGATCCTCATGGAGGCATCGATCTTTCCTCCAGACCTAACACCTGCGATCATACCCGTCAACAATCCCAAGAGGACGCTGACTAGGAACCCTCCTATTGTTAGCTCTAAAGTAGCTGGGAAGTGGTCCATTATTTCCTGTATAACGAGCCTCTTACCCCATATCATAGACCTACCGAAGTCCCCTCTCATTAGATTCGCTAAGTAGTCAACATATTGCAGCCAGAGAGGTTTATCTAACCCAAGCTGGTGTTCTAATTGCTTTATGTACTTAGGAGAAGCCTTCATACCGACCATGGCTATGACTGGGTTACCTGGAAGCACCCTCATCACTAAGAAGACGAGAGTAAGCAGAATGAGGATCATTGGTATAGTTAGGAGGATCCTAGTTATCACATAAGCTCTGAGGGACATTGAGATTCACCTAGGGAAGGTAGAGAAAAATAAAAAGGAAAAAGGAAAGGGTGAGGGGGGGTCAGCCGCCGATCTCTTTGTAGAGGAGGAAGTACCTGAGGAGCATTATTGGATCGAGAATTATCCCATGGACATTCTTCTTAGCAACCACGTAGAGCTTGCCTTGGAATATCGGTACTATGGGAGCATCATCGGCGAGAATCTGCTGAACCTGCTTGTAGAGCTGCACTCTCTTGTTATGATCAAAGGTTACCTGAGCCTGCTCCAGTAACTTATCCATCTGGGGATTACTGTAGGGCTCGCCGAGCCACCTATTTGAGCCTGTGTGTAGGAACGGATACAGATAGTCATCTGGATCTATGTAATCAGGATACCAGCCATAGAGAGTTACGGGGAGTTGTCCTTTTCTAGTTAGCTCCAGATATGTACTCCACTCTGCACTCTTTATCGTTACCTCTACCATTCCAGTTTTCTCCCATGCCTCCTTTATGAGAGCAGCCACATCGGCTTCCGTATCACCATAGTGAGACGGTGTATACCAAAGTTCCACCTTAAGCTTGTGGTTCTCTGAATACCCAGCCTCACTAAGTAGCTTCTTTGCAAGCTCCAAGTTAGCTTCGCCATACTTCTCCTTGAACACATCTTCGTGGCTCCACATTCCCATGGGAACTAAGCTATAGAGAGGATCTACTGTACCTAAGAAGACCCTCTGAGCTATAGCATTCCTGTCTAAAGCTGCTGCTAAGGCCTGCCTAACTTTCTTGTTATCAAAGGGCTTTATCTTCGTGTTGAAGACTATGTACCTGATGAAGGATCCCTTGCCCTCTATTACCTGCAAGTTCGGGTTCTTTCTCAAGTCCTTTATATCCGTTGGGTTAAGCGTCCTCCAAGCCACATCTATCTCTCCACTCTCAAGAGCGAGCCTCAGTGTAGTAGCATCCTTGTAGAACTTTATTATTATCCTCTTGGTTTTCGGTTTCTCACCATAGTAGTACGGGTTCGTCTCCAGTATCAGGACCTGGTCTCTCACCCACTTAGTTATCTTGTAGGGACCAACGCTACCTGCAGTATTATCTGAGGATATCTCATTGGGAGGATACTTGTTAGGTGGTATGGGGAAGTAAGTTGGAACAGCAAGAACAGCTGGATAGAAGGCTACAGGATTTTTCAGAGTTATCTTCAATGTATAATCATCTATAACCTCTGTCTTGTTCACGAAATCCAAGACGAACCAGGCAGGATCTCCCTTAATCCTAGCAACCCTATCTATAGCCCATTTCAGGTCTTTAGCTGTACAAGGTGTACCATCAGCGAACTTCAGATCCTTCCTCAGCTTCAATATATAGACCTTGCCGCCTTCCTCGACCTTGTAATCCTCTATTATTCCCTTTATTAGCTCTGTAGTCCCTGGTTTATACTTGAAGGGACCTTCCCCTATGTTATTGAAGACTTCCCACGTATAGAAATCATAGGCATTAGCAGGATCTAAATCTGAAACTTTATCAGTGACTCCTATCGTTATGGTATCCGCGTACTTCTTCGCAGGGGTGGTTTGAGTTGTAGTTGCGGGAGGAGGTGCTCCAGCAGTTTTAGTAACGGTAACCGTACTAGTGGATGTCTTAGTTACAGTGACTGTTTTCGTTCCGCCAGGGATAGCGGCAAGATATCCGATTATTAACCCGATTATAAGTAGAACTATTACTATTACCCAGTCTTTTCCGGTCATATGGACACCCCTTAGGGCAAAAGTTATTCCTACAGTGTATAATATAAAAATGACGTTTAAAGGATAGGTTCGATCCTCGCAATGCTAGTTTTCATTAACATCTCTAGCTTCTTTCCAATTAATCTTTGATTTACCTACCTTCAACAGATCCTCCGACATAAGGCTTATTCTCCCCCAATTCACTAATTTCTCCCTGATGATTTGATCTTAGAGGCTATAGCGATAGAATCAAAAGAGGTAGTCTTGAGAATTAAATTATTGCCCTAAATTCGTCGTATTAGAAAGAACTAACCGCCTAGACAGTACCACTACGAATACTTTCCCCTCTTTCTTTTTCTTCCCTTCCCTTCATATATGAACTTTAACGACGCCTTTTCGATCCGATCTGACTGGCTATTCATGATATTAGTTGCTAGACTCTAGATATAACCTAACATATCGAATGAACTCCTCTAGATCATCCAATCTCCCCTTAAGAAAGCCATACAGCTTATTCAAGTCCGCCTCACCATATTGATGTACTAGTATGTTTCTAAAGCCTGCCATAGGAGCAATCTTCTCGGAAAATTCTCTTGGAAGAACTTCAAGTTCTCCTAACTTTAGAAAGATCTCTCTATAGGTTTCAGGCATTTTAGCTCCCTCCTGAGAGAGTACCATCTCCCCTATGTCTATAGCTGCCTCTATCGCTATCTCGAAGTTCCTCTTGATAGCGCTTCTCAGCTCGTAGTTTGATTCTAAATCAGTTAAACTGACATTCTCCTTACTCTTGAGATATAATAGCGCCCTCTCAAGATACCTCAATCTATCAGAAATCTTCTCCTTGAAGAACAAGTTATCATCCCACACCCGACCGTTGTATCACTATCTCAGCCCTTCTAGGATCATAATATCTCCTGTCCAGATAGGTCCTCATGATTCGATAGATGAACTTCGCTCCTCCCATATTAGCGGATATCGACTCCGACGGGAGAGCTGAGATTATCTTGGCAGGTGGCCACCATATTTACTCGCTTGATAGCTCAGGTAAGATCAAGTGATCGGTTGATATGGACAGGCGCGCGAGAGAATATTCCTATTTATTCTGTGTTACTCGTATTATTGACTCTCCTAGCCGCTGTCATCATTGTATTCAATCCCACGAGATTTATAAGCTGGACGCGTTCTTCTAAGAAATGTTTTAAGGTAAGACAGGATTAAAACCTGATTGATGCTCGCGTCAGGATCGTTGGGTGATATGGTACACCAATAGAACAATTGAAACATTTATCTAATGAGAGTTCCCCATTATTACTATGAAGTATGCTGCCTCTACCTTCTACTATCATATCGAAGGCCTCGCTGATTATTTTAACCTATTCATCGACAAGTTGTTCAACAAGCTCTCGCTTAATGGAACCGCTATAACTGACAAGATATTAGAGGGAGATCTAGTGAGAGTATCAGTCAAGTACAAGGACGAAAGGGGGAAGTTAGCGGCTTCAACTGTGGAAGATGATATTAAGGTGCTTTATGAGGTGGAGAGCGGTGGTATATTGAGGAAGGGAGTCCTAGGTGCCCTCATGGGAGGAGGCCTAGCGGGCTTAGCGAGCAGCCTCTTAGCTGGGGATGTGGACAGCATTAAAAGCGCTTTGGCTGGCGCGGTTGTTGGAGGAGCATATGGAATGCTGGATGGCTTCAATACAGCTATGGATGAGGCTACAGAGTTCTCCCGGCTCCTAGCTGGGTGTATCAGAGATGTCGAGCATGAGCTCCTCGATATAAGGAGGAAAGAGGAGGAGAGGAGAAGGGAGGAAGAGTTAGAGAAGGAGTCCATAGAGGAAGAGCTGGAAAATGTCTACGCAGACATGGTATCGATGGGAGACGAGATAGCTCTCCTAGAGGCCGAGGGTAGAGACGTTTCCAAGGCCAAAGCTAGGTATAATATTGCTTTAAGGAACTTAGAAGATGCCAAGGAGGCTTTAAGGAGGGGAGATAACCTTGTCGCCAAGGCAAAGATTAGATCAGCATCAAGGATGATTGAGCTAGCTAGAGAGGAACTTAGAGCGCTTTAATGCTGATCTAGAGGTGTCTGCATCGCATCTCCAAAGAATTGGCATATCTAATCTCACTACACTACAGATGAAAGGGAGGAAGGACGTGGAGTGAAATAGATAGTAGTTCAGAGCAAAAATAGCTTAGCTTGGCTTCTTAATTGAGCTATTAATGAGGGATGGAAAGAAAGGAGAAAGGGAAGTTTCCAAAAAATCTGATCGTCTCTTTTACCTGTCAAGTAGAAATAGAATAGTGTTAGATTGGGATATGATTGGAAGATTAGGGAGGAAAAGGATCATCTCCCCAGCATCTTCCTCAGAACGTACTGGAGTATCCCTCCATGCCTGTAGTATTCCACCTCCTCGTGGGTGTCGAGCCTGGTCCTCACCTTGAACTCGATCGCTCTTCCATCGGGCTTTGTAGCCCTAACGGTTAGTACCTTACCCGGCTCCAGTCCCTCCTCTATTCCTATGATGTCAAATACCTCATCCCCCCTCAGACCGAGGCTGCGCCAGCTCTCGCCCTCCATGAACTGAAGGGGCAGTACCCCCATTCCAACGAGGTTGCTCCTATGTATCCTCTCGAAACTCTCAGCTATCACGGCCCTGACACCGAGAAGGGCAGTGCATTTCGCAGCCCAGTCCCTGCTGCTCCCTGTCCCATACTGCTTACCAGCAAGCACTACTAGGGGAATTCCCTTCTCCTTGTACCTCATTGCGGCATCGTATATCCACATTTTCTCTCCAGTAGGCCAGTAAACGGTCTTACCACCCTCCTCGTCCACTAGCAGGTTCCTTATCCTCACGTTGCTGAAGCAGCCGCGGTTCATCACCTCATGATTCCCCCTCCTACTGCCGAACGTGTTGAACTCCTCTAACTTAACACCGTGCCGGATCAGGTACTCTCCGGCAGGGCTGTCTGAAGGTATGGCTCCAGCAGGGCTTATATGATCTGTGGTTATCCTGTCGCCGAAGAGAGCCAGTACTCTAGCACCCCTTATGTCCCTAGGATTGGGAACCTCGGGTGTCATGCCCTCGAAGAACGGGGGCTTCTTTATGTATGTGCTGTCGGGATCCCAAGAGTAGAGATCACCGCTCGGGGCGTGGAGGGACTCCCACCTCTCATCACCCTTAAAAACGTCCTTGTACTTCTCTTTGAAGAGATCTGGATTTAGAGCGTGCTTAACAGCCTCCCTCAGTTCCTCTTGCGTGGGCCATATGTCCCTCAGGTAAACTGGCTCGCCATTCGGATCGTAGGCCAGGGGTTCGCTCGTCAGGTCCACGTCTATCCTGCCAGCTATGGCATAGGCCACCACCAAAGGCGGGCTCGCTAGGAAGTTACCCCTAGAGAGTGGATGTATCCTCCCGCTGAAGTTCCTGTTACCACTCAACACGGAGACGACGTAGATATCGTGCTTCCTTATCGCCTCCTCAACAGCCGGTCTCAGGGGACCGCTATTGCCTATGCAAGTTGTACATCCGTAGCCGACGACGTGAAACCTGAGCGCCTCCAAGTAGGGAAGGAGACCTGCCTGCCTCAAATAATCTGTAACTACCCTGCTTCCAGGTGCGAGGCTGGTCTTCACCCAAGGTTTGGTTCTAAGCCCCCTCTCCACGGCTTTTTTAGCCAATAGACCAGCTCCGAGCATTACGGTAGGGTTACTCGTATTGGTGCAACTAGTTATGGCGGCTATTATCACGCTGCCATGCCTGAGCAAGACCTCCTCGTCATCTAGGGTGATGGGAACGCCTTCCCCTTCCTCTCCGGTTCGCCCAAGGGCGTCTAGATAGGACTTCAAGATCTCTGAAAGTTTCCTCTTGGATTCCCTCAGCGGTATCCTGTCCTCAGGGTGGCTAGGGCCGGAGATGCTGGGCTCGACCTTGCCCATGTCCACCTCGACCACATCCGTGTAGGCTGGATCGGGTTCATCGGCCTTTCTGAAAAGCATATTGGTCTTCGTATACTTCTCAACGAGTTTCACGTGATTCGGATCCCTTCCTGTCCTTAGCAGGAAGTCTAGGGTTGCATCGTCGACCGGGAAGAACCCCATCGTGGCACCGTACTCCGGACTCATGTTAGCCAAGGTCGCCCTGTCCGGGACGCTCAGCTTCTCGACGCCCGGGCCAAAGTACTCGACGAATTTCCCCACAACGCCCTTCTTCCTAAGTATTTCAGTTACTGTGAGCACCAAGTCCGTGGGAGTAGCCCCCTCGGGAAGCTCGCCCACTAGTTTGACTCCTATAACCTCTGGAAGAACCATAAAGTAGGGCTGGCCGAGCATAGCAGCCTCGGCCTCTATTCCTCCTACTCCCCAGCCCATAACCCCCAATCCATTGATCATGGTGGTGTGACTGTCTGTGCCAAGCACACTGTCTGGGAAGAGAGTGAGTTCACCGTTTATCTCCCTGAGCTGAACTACCTTCGCTAGATACTCGAGGTTCACCTGATGGATTATGCCCCTGCCGGGGGGCACGACCCTGAAGTTGGAAAATGACTTCTGGGCCCACTTCAGGAGGTTATATCTCTCCTTATTCCTCCTGAACTCCAGTTCCATGTTCTTGGCCAGTGCGTAGAGGGCGCCGAAGAAGTCAACTTGAACGCTGTGGTCTATTATCAGATCAGCTGGTATGAGGGGATTTACCTTATTCGGATCCCCGCCCAGCTCCCTCATCGCATCCCTCATGGCTGCAAGGTCAACGACCGCGGGCACTCCTGTGAAATCCTGCATAACAATCCTAGCGGGCATGAATGGAATCTCAGTTCTTCCTTGCTTCTCCTCCCACAAGGCAACCTTCTCAACATCTTCCTTTCTGACGACATGGCCATCATAATTCCTCAATACATTCTCCAGCAGTATCCTTATACTGTAGGGAAGTCTGCTAACCCTGATCAATCCTTCTTCCTCTAAATATCTGAGATTCCAGAATTTAGCCCTCCCAGACTGAGTATCTATGTAATCGACAAGATCAGAAGGGTTAATGTCTACCAAGTCGGTCACCTCTAGAGACGACACCGCATCCCTAACTAAAAAATAATGAGTTGATAGCCACCTGGGGAATCTTGGAGAAGAGATTACCGAACGTTAGATATTTTCGATTTGAAGCTAATATTATGATCAGAACTGATCTCAGCGATGAGGAGGTTAAACACAGCTATAATGGGTGAGTATTAGGCATGATGGAATGCTATTGAAATAGAATAGAATAGAATCTTTTGACCAGAGATGCCTCGCTTGACTGCTTTTCCTGGCTTTGTTTAATGATCAGCCACGCATTTGGTAGTAAGAGAAGCTCCTAATCCTTATTGGGATTACCTCAGCCCTCAACACACATGCATCGGCGTGCTTCTTCAAAGTAAACTTTAAAGTATTATACTTTAAAGTTTATACTATGAAGTTCATAGATAGGAAGAGGGAACTCTACTTCTTGGAGGAGGCCTACAAATCTCCAAAACCCCAGCTGGTGATAATATATGGGAGGAGAAGAATAGGGAAGACTGAGCTTGTGACGAGATTCCTCAGGGATAAACCCCACGTTTACTATCTCGCGGACCTAGAGTCAGAGCCCTCCCAGCTGAGCAAGTTCAAGAGATCCATGGAATCCTTGGTGCAGGAAGAAACCTTCAGGAGAGCGGAGTTCAGGAACTGGGAGGACATCTTCGCGGCCTTCGTAGACAGATGGAGGGGAGATACGAGGCCTGTCATAGCTATAGATGAGTTCCCTAACTTGGTGAGGGTGAATCCGGCCTTCCCCTCAATACTACAGCGCATCTGGGACCTTTATCTCTCAAAAGCCAGCATTATGATGATCTTAACTGGTTCTTCAGTTTCTGTAATGGAAGAAGAGGCCCTCAGCTCAAAGTCCCCCCTGTATGGGAGGAGAACGGGCCAGTGGAAACTTGAACCGATCAGCCCCGAGTATCTTAGGGAGTTCCTACCATACGAAGATGAGGATCTCGCCAAGGCCTATGGGGTGACGGGCGGGGTGCCCCACTACCTCAACCTCTTCGATCCAAATCTCCCGTTCTGGGACAATGTGGAGAGATTAGCACTTAGTAAAGGCGGAGTACTCTATGAAGAGGCAGATTTCCTTTTAAGGGAGGAGCTTAGGGATCCCTCAAATTATAAGAGCATATTAGAGGCCATAGCTAAGGGTGCGACAAGATTGGGGGAGATATGCAACCTGTCGGGTTTGGGCAAGGGTCTCATCTCAAAATATCTCAGCGTGTTGGAGAGACTGGACATAGTAGTTGGAGAGAGGCCCTATGGATCAGGGCCGAGAAGTAAGAGGAAGAGGTACAGGATAAAGGATCCCTTCTTCAGATTTTATTTCAGGTACATTCAGCCCAACAAGTGGATGATTGAATCGGGCTTGGGGAGTGAGCTGAGAAATGACATAGCGGCCGATTACGATAACTTCATGGGGCCTACCTTGGAGGAAATATGCAGGAAGGTTCTCCCCAAACGCTTCCGCGCTAGGAGGGTGGGTAGATGGTGGAGCGGGGAAGGAGATCTTGACCTAGTGCTGGAAGGCAGGGGCACCGTGGTAGTGGAGTGCAAGTGGGGGATTGCGAGGGTGCAGAGGGAGGAGACCCGGATGAAGAGGCTAGCAGCCTTGGCCGGCATAAGGGCGAGCACCTACGTGATAGTGGGTAGGAAGTTCGAGGGTGAGCCGGGGCCTGATGTCAAGCTTCTCTCCCTGAAAGAGCTGTTGTCCCACTTCACCTAGTGGGGAGATGAATTCCTTACATGTTCTTAAAATTGTTCATAATTCGAGATTTTATTAATAACATTGAATCTAGAGGAAGCCTGATTTGCAGGAACGAGGATGGGAGTGGAATTCACATGGTCTATTTGAGGGATTTGGTTCGTCTCTTCCTTTCCTTCTTTAGGAGAGTTGGATAGCCCTTAACAGATTCCTCTCTTAGGAAGCTCTCTCCTATGAACTTACTCATTAGGGAATATCTCTATTTCGATTTCTACATGGAGTTCCTGAGATAATAGAAGGGGCAAAAGATGCTTGATCGAGAAAGAGAAAGGGAGATACTTTGGAGAACACTCACAAAGAACAGGAGTTAATAGATGATGTTGAGAAATGATAGAGGAGGTGATGCTCTATCAATGAATCCCTTAACTCCTCTCTTCTTGGGATGATAGCAAAGATATTCGACTGCTTGTCGAGGAGCTGGCTAAAGTCAAGGTAAGATGAGAAGCTTGTTACGTTCATTTCGGAGGACGCATATATTGAGTGAATGTATAGAAGATTGAACTGATTTATTAATATTCCATGAGCTGGGTAGGAGGTTGGAGATGGGTCACATTCACTACGAGCATGGAGGCGTTCATGATAGGTATGTACCTGCTTGTCCCAAGCAGAAATACGAGCATCCTGCTATGCATCAAGAGAAGAAAGTAGGATTACAAGGGCATAGAGGTGAAGCTGAGGACAGTTCTTTAGGGAACCACTCCCACAGGCATGGTCGCTCAGCTCATCGTAAGCACATGATGGAGGACTTCAAGAGAAGGTTCATTGTCTCTACCTTAGTCACAGTGCCTATCCTCTTCCTCTCTCCCCTCATCCAGAGGTTCTTGGGGATTAAAGTAACATTCTTTGGAGATGATCTTGCTCTCTTCGCTCTCTCCCTCTTCATATACATCTATGGTGGGAGGCCCTTCCTAGAGGGCATGGCCAGAGAGTTTAGGAGTAAAAACCCAGGGATGATGACTCTTATAGGGTTGGCGATATCTGTAGCTTTCTTTTACAGCTCTGCAGTCACCTTCGGTCTCCAAGGAAGGACCTTCTACTGGGAACTCGCTACTCTTATTGACATAATGCTCCTCGGGCACTACATAGAGATGAGATCCGTCTTGGGGGCATCTAGAGCTCTAGAGGAGCTCGTGAAGCTAATGCCGACCGAGGCCCATCTAATAACGGGCAGCGATATCAGGGAAGTCCCAGTTAGCGGGCTCAAGCCAGGAGATCTGGTTCTGGTGAAGCCCGGAGAGAAGATCCCCGTCGATGGAACAGTGGTCGAGGGAGAGACCAGCGTGGATGAGTCGATGCTCACAGGAGAGTCTAATCCTGTCTACAAGGGACCGGGAAGCGAGGTGATAGGTGGCTCAGTTAACTTGGAGGGCTCCCTCAAAGTGAGGGTCAGGAGAACGGGCGAGGAGAGCTATCTGATGCAGGTCCTAGAGCTTGTCAGGAGAGCCCAAGAGTCCAGATCAAGGACCCAAGATTTAGCTAACAGGGCATCTTTCTGGCTAACGGTCCTCTCGATAACAGTCGGTGCGATAACCTTTGTAGCTTGGCTCCTGATGGGTATGCCTTCGGTCTTCTCTTTGGAGAGGACCGTCACGGTCATGGTGATAACGTGCCCTCATGCCCTCGGATTAGCTATTCCTCTGGTGATTGCCGTATCTACGTCCCTTTCAGCGAGAAAGGGCATACTGGTCAGGGATAGGGAGGCCTTCGAGAGGGCAAAGAACGTGGAGATAGTAGTCTATGACAAGACAGGCACCTTGACCGAGGGTAGGTTCGTGGTAACCGATGTGATCCCAATGGCTGAGGACGAAGGTAAGGGCAGAGATGAAGATGGAGTTGGGAGTTGGAGCGAGGAAGATGTGCTGAGATATGCTGCAGCCCTGGAGTCTAGATCGGAGCATCCCATAGCTAGGGGTATAGTTGAGGAGGCCGAGAGGAGAAATATTAGCTTTGGGGAGGCGAGCGAATTCAGAGCCATTCCAGGTAAGGGAGCCGAGGGCTTGGTTGAGGGGAGAAAGGTAACCGTAGCTAGTCCCAAGCTCCTCCAAGAGCTGGGTATAGAGCACGATGAAGAAGTCAGGGAAGTCATGGAGCAGGGAAAGACCGTTGTGATGCTGCTAGTGGATGGAAAGCCTGTGGGAGCCTTAGCCCTAGCTGACAGGGTGAGGGACGAGTCGAGAGAAGCAGTCGCCAAGCTCAAGGAGAGGGGAATCAGGGTCTTCATGCTAACAGGCGATAACTCCAAGGTGGCAAGGTGGGTATCTGAGGAGCTCGGACTGGATGGCTACTTCGCTGAGGTGCTGCCGCACGAGAAGGCGGAGAAGGTGGAGGAGCTGAGGAAGCAGGGCGTTGTGGCCATGGTTGGGGATGGGATAAACGATGCTCCCGCATTGGTGCAAGCTGACGTCGGCATAGCAATAGGCGCCGGTACTGACGTGGCCATCGAGAGCGCTGACATAGTGCTCGTGAGAAACGATCCTAGGGATGTGATCGAGGTGATAGACTTGGCTTCTAAGACCTATGGGAAGATGGTCCAGAACTTGGCTTGGGCAACCGGTTACAACGCGATAGCCATACCTTTGGCTGCTGGAATTCTCTATCCGTGGGGGATATTGCTCAGCCCGGCCGTTGGGGCCGTTCTGATGTCCCTCAGCACGGTAATAGTCGCAGTGAATGCGAGGTTCCTTAGGGCCTGATCCACCGATGGGAAATCAGATGGAACATTAAACGTAGGTAGTCATTCCCATCTCCGATACCGATTCAATATTTTCATTCTCAACCTAATTCTACCCAATTCAGCTCAGCCCAGCTCTCAGCTTAGCGGTAGGTAGAGGCCCAGCGCGACCTTGATACTTTTATTGGAGCCTTTTGAGATCTCCTCGCTGGGCCCACTCCTTGCCTTTCTGGTTACCGTAGTTCCAAGGTTCATTAGTAGGTAGGAGGAGAACTTGGCTCTTTTGGAAATACTTCACTTCGCTGCATTGTATTTCATTCCATTTTATTTCGTTCCATTGCTCCTGTCAGCTGTACACCCGAAGTCCTTGAGAGATCGCTTCCGTTAGTAAGTCAGGTAACTATGCAGCTAACATGCCTCTCTACAAAACGTGGAGGATCATCCTGAGGAAATGTCTAACTCCAAGGACCTTCCTTGTATGACTGATTATATGCCTAATTGCCTTGGAACCGTTCCTCCCCGTCCTAACCCTATCCCTATATCCACATTCACAACTCTCATATCTCAGCCCTCTGATCAGCGCTACAGGTATCCCCTGACCAGTTTGCCTCATCACCAGAGCGGCTGATGCACAAACCTCATGGGCTATCGCATCTATTCCACCGAATTTGGGCTTACCATATAGATCTGGCTCTCCAAAACCTCTATCTATAGGTTCGATTCCATAAGATCCTCTAGCAATATCTATTGAGCCTGCTAGAAAGGCTTCCGTGTCGCACACTACCACGGAAACCTCCTTCCCAGTAAGCTCTCTTATCCTATCTCTGATACTTCTAGCCACCTCATCAGAGTTCCTAGGTGGTATGGAAACGATTCCTGGCGGATGATTTGAGGAGTCGAGGCCTGCATCCGTCCATAACATCCCATCGCGCAGGACCAAGAAGATCGTCGGGAACTCATCTAAAGTCCTTTTAGCTAGCTCTGGATCCCTGGAGAAGGATTGAAAATCTAGTATACCTTCATCTGCAAGCTTCTTGACGGGTATCGCGAGGAGAAGCTTATCGCTCTCCCTCAGGAGAACTTCAATGAATCTAGGGTCCTCCTCTACCTTAGAAGCTATCCTCAGGGCCCTATCAGAGGGCTTAACCTCATTTAGCTTGACGATTAATCCCATGGACTTTGATAGTATCTTACAGGTAACTGCTATCACGTCCCCATCTTCAAGTCCAAGGCCCTGCTCT
>JAOZGJ010000086.1 GCA_027491785.1 Thermoproteota archaeon
TTCTCTGGCCTTCGATATCCTCGCTATTCTCCTCGCCAGCTCAGATACCTCTGCTTTATTAGGCTGATAGGATATATAGACTACGCCCTGCCTCGCTTCCCGAAAGTACGTAGCTACGTAATCCGAATCTCGTGTAAGGATAACGTAGCCCAACCTGTTGGCCACATCAACCACTGACTTATCACTTACCCCTGAGCCCCAGCTCTTGGAGCCTGACCACCTCAACACCCTCCCTGCGCAAGAGGGTAACCAGCCTCTTAGGTACGTTCTCGTCAGCCAGAAGTCTCAACAACTACCGTTACCCTCCTGACGGCCTCGCTAGCGAATCTCAATGCCTCATAGATGGCTTCTTCAGGTACATCTAGGTCCTCGGCTACCTCTTGAAGGCTCCATCCGGCTGCTAGCATGTCCAGCACATCGTCCACTGCCACTCGAGTCCCCTTGATCGTCGGTTCCCCCCCGCCTATCCGGCACCACCTCGATCCACCTGTAACCTGGAATTAGCGTCATCGTCGCCCCCACGATATTGTACATGACAGCTAACTTAAATTAAACTGTACCAACTCGGCAAGTGAGGCCTCTATCCCAGCGGAATATCCCTTTCAAGTTCATGGGGTCTCTCCTACAGCTTCTTATCCGTCGTGATCAGATTAGTGCCAGTTGGATAGCCAGGGACGCGGCGCGCGACATCTGGCGATGTAATCGGGGTTGTCCGTTCTTAGATGCGGCAGCGTCCATCTTTGGGAGGTAATCCTATTAGAATAGGTCACCGTCGGTGGGCACCCTTTCCTGCGAGTAGCATTTTTCCCTTCAATCATCCATTCATTACTATTTCATTTGATGCACCGGTAGGTGTGATCGAGTTTATCTTTTACCATCCCATAGGTTCACGATGCCAGCATCCGAGAAGGTTGAGAAGATCCTGGAGGAGATTGCTGCCCTATCTCCAGAGGAGTCAAGGGACCTGGCTGACCTGATGAGGAGATCTGAGGATAAGGGGATTAGGAGCCTGAGGGTTCTCATGTGCAATCCCTGGATGATGAACAGGGCTACTTTCCTTTTACTGCAACTTGCCTGGGTTATAGTTGCTGCCATGTCCCTGATAGCGGGCATATACCTTCTAACGCCTGCCTACGCCATCTCAGGCAACACGACGGAGATCATGAGATCCTTCTTAGAGGCCGTAGCTCAGAACCCCGATCTCTTGGGGGTTGCAGATCCTGTAATGAAGCTGCTCGGCTTTGCAATGCTTGTAGTAGCTGTTGTATCCTTCTACCAAGCTCACATGCTCAGACAGGCATATGAGGAGCACTGGGGCGCTGGGAATGAAGCTTAGAGGAGTAATGGATTACCTTATGGTTGTAATGGGAGTTCTGGCAGCTCTAGCTGCCTTAGTTCTTCTAGTAGCATTCGGTCTTTTCTCGTTCGAGGAGAGTCCGGGTCTACTGAGCCTCTTCATGTCCTTCCCCCTGCTCGTAGATATATTCGTCCTATCGCCGGGGATTCCCCTCCTATACCTCATACTCCTGATAGTTCCGCTCGTTCTCCTCCTCGCCCTAGCTTTGAGGATACTCGTAAGTTTCAAAGCTGGCAGGAGAAGGGAAGTAAGGAAGCATGAAGCGAGGTACGGGCTAGGTCAGCTAGTGCTCTTCGGCATAGGCGCTACGCTAGGACCCTCCGTCTTCGTGGTCCTTCCGGAGGCGGTCAGGAGATATAGCTTCAGCTCGATCTGGGGGGTCGTCCTCGCCTCAATATCTGCATTCCTCCTGGCTCTGCTTTATGCTAGGATGGATTACCTCACATCTAGGATTGGGAGCCCAGCTGTCGGTGGGCCGGCTTTCGTGAGGAGGGCTTATGGATCCAAGCACCCATCTTACATGGCATCTAGGTTCAGCATGTGGATAGCTAACACATCGCTGGCGGCATTCAACATGCTGGTCCTGATGGACGTCGTCACGCTGTACATAGTCCCAGATCTCCTCTCCCTAGTAGGGGCCGATTACCTTGCTCAGAGCCTGAATATGCCCTTAAGGGCGCTTATATTCATCCTAACGCTTGTAGCATTGAAGTACGCTGATAACGAGGCCTCTCTAGTCAAGCTCCAGTTCTATCTAGGTCCGATATTCGTTGGCCTATTCCTCCTACACATGGTTACCCTCTTCCTATCGCCAGCCAGAGGAGGAATTCACGGCCCCCTGATCTCGCTTGATGTCTTACCTGCGATGGCATTTGTTTACATGGTTATTTTCGGCTTTCAAGAGATTCAGAGTCTGGCGGAGAGTATTCCCGGAGAGGGGGAAGGTAGGGAGAAACTGCTGAGAAAGGCCTTAGCTATTAGCGTGGTAGTTCCATCCTCCATATTCGTCCTCTACTCCCTGGCCGTTTACCTGCTCGGTGAGGTTCCAGAGACATCGATACCAGCGGTGGACCTTACCTCTGGGTATGCTAGGGCCCTAGCTGAGGGAGCGCTAGTCCTAGGCATAGCGACGACGTTCATCCCAGCACTGGTAACTGCATCGAATCATCTCAGGGAGATGCTGATAGATATATTCGATGTGAGGAGGGAGGTAGCTGAATCCCCAGTTGGTAGGTATCTAGTTGCCTTCTTCGTCCTCATCCTTCTGTCAGCGAACGCAACGTACCTCGTTGAGCTGACCGATTTCGGCGTCCTCATATCCATGATAGCGATCGCTTGGAGTGTCACTAAGCTGGAGGATATGGCGGGGATCGAGGGGAAGGTTACGCTTCCACTGGCCTCGGTCCTGTTCACTGGAATAGCAGCCCTCGTTCTGGCGATTACGTCGCCGGATGTCGCCTTCGGAGGTGTGCTCTTCATCCTGGTAGCGACGATATCCCTAGGCATAGCGGCCTATGAGCTGGAGATAGTTGAGATGCTTACCCTCATTACAGGTCTGATTGCCCTTATCTCATCTCCAGCTGTGATAGAGGCCATGAAGGGTCTCTCTGGTATGGGGGCGCTTCCACCAACTATAGTGACCTTCCTCCCCTTCGCCCAGATAGCTCTCGACATACTAGCCATATCTACGGTGATGCTCGTGATATACCTGATAGCCAAGAACAGGAAGACAGTCGTTGCATTAGCAATGCCTCTGGTAGATCTGGCTATCATTTTGAAGGAGAAGATGAAAGGCAGGGGCTAGGCTAGGGAAGGGAAATTCGGTAGGAGAAAGCCCTCGAAATGGAATGCTGGGAGGTAGCTGAAGCCAATATTAGCGGCCTAGTTGAACGCCCTAAGGTTATTAATGAGTCTCTATCCTACCTACCGTGTGGTACAATTTACCCCAAGATTTGAGGAAGGTGCTGAACCCCGATGAGAGGGTCCTATGGGTAGGAAAGCCGGAAAGGGCTCCATTCATACTGGGATCATCCTCTGTCCTCTTCTTTCTGATACCCTTCTTCCTGTTCCCGCTCCTACTATTCCCTGGCTTCTTCTCTCCCATGCCTGCCGATTTCTACCTCTTCACAGTGGTATTCCTGTTGATGTGGTATGGCATACTCCTGCTGATGGCCTCTGCCCCTCTGAAGAGGGCGCTAGAGTGGAGGAACAGGATCTACGCGCTGACTGATAGGAGGGCTATCGTGAGGAGGGGTATTGTAGGGATAGACTATGACATGCTCGATCTGGATCTGGTGAGGATGGTAAGGGTGGACGTGGGCTTCTGGGATAGCAGATATGGAACCGGGACCATTACCCTAGAGGCTGTTGGGGTAGATCCCCTAAGCTTGATATCTGTGAAGAGCCCCTATGATGTCCAGAAGATCATAGAACGAGCCATCAGGGAGGTGAATGAGGGAAGTAGCAGAGGACGTTAAAGGCGAGGTAAGAAGGGCCTCTGTACCTTGGCTTACTGACGGCTACAGAAGCCCTTGAATCATCTGCAGCCTAAGCTGAGGTAGCGCTTTTTATGATCAGCAAGCTTGAGCATCGAAATGCTCGGCACTCTAGTGAACGCCCTGACTGTCATGCTTGGATCATCAGCTGGGCTTCTACTCAAAAGAAAGGTGATTAGAGGAGGATCAAAGGCTATATTCCATGTAGTAGGCCTCTTCACATTATATCTCGGAGCCCAGATGGCTCTCGAAACGACCGATCCTGTTAGCCTGATACTGGGCCTCTTAACGGGCACCTTGCTGGGGGAATATCTCGATCTGGAGAATCTAATGGAGAATGGGGCTGAGAGGGTGAAGAGGAGAGTAGGAGGAGGTTCTGAATTCGTCGAGGGAATGATAACAGCTTTCCTGACCTTTTGCGTGGGTCCCCTCACTATAGTCGGTTCTTTAAGAGACGGCATGGGAGACCCCTCCATTCTAATGACGAAGGCCGTAATGGATGGGTTCACCTCAATGGCCTATGCTTCAGCCCTTGGAATCGGTGTACTCTTCTCGGTGATACCTTTAACTGTATTTCAGGGATCTCTGGCTTTCATAGGCTCTCTAGCAGGCGCCTCCCTCCCAAACGTATTAATCTCAAATCTGGCTGGTGCTGGAGGGATTATACTGCTCGGACTGGCCCTGGACATCCTAGAATTGAAAAAGATCAAGGTCGGGAATATGCTACCAAGCCTGATAACCGTTCCTTTGATTTACCTAATCCTCCATACGATGTGACTCTAGCCATACGGAC
>JAOZGJ010000091.1 GCA_027491785.1 Thermoproteota archaeon
CTTTCCAAGGCTTTCAACGCGCGCGCAGATAATCTGGTAAGTATCTATGATGTTTGCTAGAAGTAAGTGCGTCCTCGCTACATGCTTACCGTAGCCAGCTCACTTCTGCTCCATTGAAATACCTATGACAAGCTTAGGAAAAAACAAAGAAGGGTATAACGGAATCCATTAGATGCAGACCTGCTTGAATCTACTGCAATCCCTCTAGAAAATCCTTTAAACGAAGCACGGATAGTCCCTTGTCCTCTAACTTCCTGAAGTGCCTTATATTTCCAGTAACTAAGCTCAGCCCCCTCTCAAGGGCCGATGCCCCTACAATGAGGTCCCTGAATTCGAGCCTGTAGCCCAGCCCCGTGAGTTCCACGTCTAGGACTAGGGCCCTACTAAGCACCCCTTGGTCGAGGGGTATTACCTCATACAGGGACTCAAGGGCTGCCTTTTCCCTCTCCAGATCCCTACCTCTGCGGATCAAGCCAAATAGATACTCATACAGATTTATCACCGATATGTACATGTTATAGAGGATATGGGCCCTTCGAACCCTCTCCCTATTCTTATGGAGTTCTATCAGTGCGTCTGTATCTAGTAGGACCTCCTCCACCAACCCTTCCTCCTCTCCTCAATTATCCTCTTTACCTCCTCAGCCTCCTCCTCTGAAAGGGTCACTAGGTTTAAGAGTTCGTTTATCATGCTCTCCCTTCTCTTATCGATCAATATGTTTATTACTTCCTCGTATGAGCTAGCTTTAAGTTCCTTCTTTAGCTTCTTGAGCCTATCTAGAGTCCTCCTCGAGAGGGTGATCGTACTCCTCCCAGCATTCATCATTCGTAATGGATAATGCATAATATATAATTCTCACAGTAAGTGTTATCACGAAGGATTAAGGGATCTAACATGAGGAAGCTATGCTGGAGTCGATCACCAACTTACCCGGTAACTTCGAGCATTTCAAGCCTAAGTCCCTCCCGCTTCACCTCGTGAACTATCCTTTTAATCTTCTCACTCTCCAACTTCACCTTTTCAGGTATTAGGGGCCTAATCACGATCTCTAAGCCCTCACATCCAGGACTAGGGAAGTCCCTCACCTCCTTGGGAAGACTGCGGTCCTTTTCTTACCTATCCTGATTACCTTACTAATCATTATAATCCGAACTAATCATTATAATCCGACTAGCAGTAAGTTCTGGCAATAAAATCTTCAATACCTGAATATGGAGATCAATAAGATTAAAGCGTTGAAGAAGCACGGAATAGAAGCTTATTAGATCCTCTTCATCTGCTCATGGATGGGTCCAGCTCTCCTATAAGATTCCTTCTCAGAATCCTTAAATAACAGTGGAAGGAAATCCATGATCTTTAATGGCTATCAGTGGTTTCCCTTAATACACTAGTGAACTTTAGTATCTTATGATGCTCTTTGTAAGCTTCTTATCTTCACCAGGGAGACACAGTTATTCTCTTTTCCTTCTGGAAACAATCTGAAAGCTTTTTCATATATTCTCCCATGTACACTTCAATTTCCTCGCCTTTGAAGACGCATCTTACTTCATTTCCTACGGGCAACTTCCCCTTTAAGCCTAATCTCCTTGGAAAGTAATCAATTGATCCTTTTTAAGGGTAAAGCCGGTAATCCATCTATACCAGAACCGATGATAACGTCTATTCGTTTTTCCTCCCTTTAGCTCTTGTAGCTCTAATATGATTTTTAAGTCAGACCATGGGTTAGCTATAGGTGGAACTAGGTATGGTAATAAGGACAAAGGTCGGGAGGAAGGGCTACTTGATCCTCCCAAAGAAGGTGAGAGAGGCCGTGGGCATCGAGGAAGGGGATGAGGTCATAATAGAGGTGGGCGAGGGTATCATCATAAGACCCGCTAGGAGACCTGACCTCGAGGAGCTTAGGAAGCGGTTGAAGATTCATGTGAAGATGCTCAGGGCCCTTAAGTTAGAGGGACCAAGGCTGGGGGATCTAAAGGGAATCCGGCTGGAGGAGGAATTCGATGAGGCTCTTTCTAGATGCTAACTTCCTAATCTACCTGAATGCTGCTGAGGATCCAGAGACCAGGGAGGCAGTGGAAGATTATTATCTGAACCTCGTGGCGAACCATGAACTCTTCACCGATGCTTTGGTGCTGGACGAATTGCTCTGGATCTCCAAGAAGAAGTATCGCATGCCTTACGAGGTGACCGTGGAGTTCATCAGATCGGTGCTATTGCCCTTCATGGACCTAATCCCTCTAGGGAACGATGAGCTGATGGAATCACTCGCAATCCTGAGATATGGAGTACCCCCCAGTGATGCCCTCCATCTCGCTGCGATGAAGAGGAAGGGATTAAATCACATAGTCAGCGAGGACGAGGAGCTAGAGAGGGTGCCGTGGGTCACCAGGGTATGGGAACTTGGGCTCTCCCCATAAACGTTTCAGGATCACATCGCGCGGGCTGATTTCCCTGAAGTACTCGCGAGGCCTAATGCATATTCATCCGTTTCCAAACCTTTTTCGAGATTCTTAAGCAAATCTCACGTCAGTTCCGAAAAGAGAGAGTACCGAGAGGGCTAAAAAGGCTGAGAGGAAGTCGCATTCTCGTTATCCTAGCTGAACTGGTCCAAATACTAGGTAAGGAGAGGGAAAGGATAGTCGGAGAGGATCAACCGCACATGAGCAAAGACTGCTTCGCCTCAGATACTCTCACATGCCCATTGAAGCTAGCTTCTTTCAATCTTGCTCTTTCTAGAGCAGGACCTTCGCATCATCGGAGGGAAATGGGGTAGGGGCCTGTTAGGCAAATTCGTATTAATGGGTGCGGATGTTGTGAAGGTTGCCTACATAGCTGGAATTGTAGGGGGTAGGGGAGAAGAGATCTAAGGGTTTCGGTTTCGGATTCGGATATGTAGAATTCCTCGGAGATGAGAACTGTGAGAAGTACTTACAGTAATGCTAGGAGGGACTGTTTTCGAATATCTGTTCTCCACGAAGAGTTATGGATCAAAATGCCAAGAGATCACTGCTAATGGATCCTTAAGCCAGCTCGACTCGGGAATAGAGGGAGTCCCACATTTCTAGGAGGTTCCCTCCTCTCCAGCGATGCAAAATTAATGCCCGAGGGAAAATGAATCTTCTGACAAAATTATCAGAGGAGTTAGATATTTAATCGTCTTAGAATTGAAAGAAATGACCCTTAGTTTTCTAAGCAGATGCAAAGGATGAAGGATGGA
>JAOZGJ010000092.1 GCA_027491785.1 Thermoproteota archaeon
GAGGCCACTATAAATGATGTAAAGGTGACCGGCATAAGAGGTGTGAAGATATCTAAAGAGATGCTCTCTAAGGGGAGAACAATGAGATTAATAGCTTCTGCCGATGATTCGGGGCTGAAGGTTCAACCAGAGGAGATAGATAGGAGTGACCCTTTGGCGGTTCCTGATGCCTTAAATGCAATATCTTTCGTAGCTGAGGTATCTGGGAGGCATACTTTAATTGGAAAAGGAGCTGGGGGAAGGGAAACAGCGGCGGCTCTTATAAGAGATCTCGTAGAGCTGAAGAATTACCTGAGGGGAGGAGAAGCTTGCTAGTCATGAAATTCGGCGGATCCATTCTCAAGAGTTCCTCAGACTTTTTGGAAATATCTGATTACTTAAAGGAGAAGATGAGTGAAGAGAGAATCGTAACAGTGATATCAGCTATGAAAGGAGTTACAGATGACCTCCTAATGCTTGGAAGACTTGCTGCCAGTGGGAAGGAAAAGGAGGTACTAAGGGTTCTGAGCAAGATAGGGGATAAGCACTTAAGCATGTGTAAGGAGTTAGGTCTGAGTTGTGATGACGTAAAAGAGGAACTCAAAAGAATCGAGAGGATAGTATTAGGGATAACCTATATAGGAGAGATTACTCCCAGAGTTACGGATCTTCTCTCTTCACTAGGTGAGAATCTCTCCGGAGAGATCCTCACAGAATTACTAAATAAGAAGGGAATCAGGGCTAAATTCTTCACGGGCGGGGAAGCTGGTATAATAACAGATGATTCATATGGCGAGGCAAATCCCCTACTAAAAGCCACTAGAACCTATGTTAGGAGAAAACTAATTCCAATTATAGGTTCTGTATTACCAATAGTTGCCGGGTTCTCTGGGATATCACAGGAGGGAAAGATAACCACATTGGGTAGAGGAGGGAGTGATCTCACTGCAGTTCTCCTCGGTTCATCTCTAGAATCTAGGGAGGTATGGCTATGGACGGATGTAGATGGATTGATGACCGCAGATCCTAATATCGTGAGGGATGCTAAGGTGATAAAGCAGGCATCATATCAAGAAGCAATAGAACTAGCCCACTTTGGTGCCAAGAAGATGCACCCCCGCTTCCTAGAACCTGCCATAATCACAAACACCCCCATAAGGATAAGGAACTTTTACAAAAGAGCATGTCAAGGTACGTTAATTTCTAGAAGAAGCGTGATTAAGGAGAATATAGTCAAAGCTGTTGGCTTGATGAAAGGGATATCCATCCTAACCGTTAGAGGAGCAGGTATGGTCGGAAGACCTGGTACTTCCGCCAAGCTTTTCTCCCTCCTAGGTGAAAATATGATGAATATCCTCATGATATCTCAAAGCGTATCAGAATCGGACATATCCTTAGTTCTCAGTGAAAAGAAGGTGGATAAGGCCAAGGCCTTAATAGAGACGAAGCTACTTGGTCCTGTATTCAGAGAAGTTCTGCTTGATAGGAAGTGCGCTGCTATAGCAGCTATAGGCTCCGGAATGAGGGGAACACCCGGCGTGGCAGCTAGGATATTCAAAGCGGTTTCATCTAAAGGGATAAACATTAAGATGATAGCCCAAGGATCCTCTGAGACTAACATATCATTTGTAGTTAACGAAGAAGATGGGGAAGAAGCTGTTCGATCGATTCATGAGGAATTTGATCTAGGGAGAGGTCAGCTTGAGGATCAATGCTGATCGTCTTGAACCGAACCAGATCAAAACTTATATTTGGGTTGGTCGAACTAAGGATTGGCCCCGGTAGCTCAGTCGGCAGAGCGGCCGCCTTGTAAGCGGCAGGTCGGGGGTTCGAGACCCCCCCGGGGCTCGTTATAGCTCCTTCAGATGGGGGATAAGTAGATCCTTGACAGCTTCCCTAGCTCCAGCTACTATGGAGAAGGATCTTTCTAGGCCCTTTACATCTATGTGATTCAAGTAAACCGAACCACCTGCCTCCTTAACCAGAAGGAGACCTGCTGCCAGATCTACAATCCTCAAATTATTTCTTAAATCGATTAGAGCATCTATTTGGCCACTTGCAACATATGCAAGGCCTAGAGCTACGGACCCTAGATCCCTCCTGGCTATATGCCCGAATGCAATCCTCTCTTTGAGTGAGTCGTCATGCTGGCAAGGGGCATATATCACCGGGGTACCCCTAAATTTCCTGACTTTGATCTTAGATCCATTTTTAAAAGATCCTGAACCTTTTTCAGCGTAATAAAGGTCCCCCCTAAAGATATCTAATATAACTGCCTTATCTAAGTCTCTAAGGGAATAGGAGAGCGAATATGCTATAGATACACATGCAAAGGGGATTCCTCTATCAGCGTTCGAACTTCCGTCTATTGGATCTATAAGTAAGACACCAGGTTCTTTTCCCCTTATAAGCCCACTTTCCTCACTCAGTACATCCGGATGACTACCCCTTTCATCTATCCATTTGGACAGTTCCTCTTGAGCAGCCTCATCTACGGCTCTAGCAGTATCTCCACCAGCGCTTGTATAGGAGAATTCCCTATCAGCTCCAATATAGCTGGAAGCTCTTTCTTTTATTCTCAAAGCTAAGTCAACAAGATCTTCCACTGTCAACATTAAGCTCCCTCAAAAAATTAGGAAGAGATCCCCTTAACCTTAGAATCAAACCTTAACCAGTTCTCATATGCCTTGGGATCTTTCTCCTTCAAGTATCCCAGCACGAAGGCTCTTAGCTCTGAACTATCTACTACCTCTTTACCCTTGAAATGCTCAATAGCGGCCTTAGCAAGCTCATCTGCCAGTTCTACAGATGCTCCAGCCTTTATAGCAGCTGATACTATCTTAACTGGGATGAAATCCTCCTCATTTCCAGTATTCCTCTTCCTGACCTTCATGCTATCACCGCTTAGATAACTACATGATAGCGAAAAACTTTCACTTGGAGGACATGGTTAAAAGGCTCATGTGCGGGGTGACTAGGTAGGCATGAATATAGCGGTTAGGGTAATGAGAGTTCAAGCTGAGAGGTTCATTGAACCTGAGGATCCCCTTCCGGGGAACTTGCAGATATCGATGAACATTAATGTGGGTAAGATAGAAGGATCGAATGGAAAAGCTAAGGGGAAGTTCCTCCTAGACATAGGCTATCAGCCTTCTATTGCCAGAATAACAGTCGAGGGCAGGATCTTAGTAAGCGGAAAGGAGGATGAAGTAGACAGGTTGATCAAGGACCTTAAGTCAGGTAGGATGCCTCAACCAGTTATCCAAAGCATTTATGCAGCGGGCTTCTCGGAAGTAGTCATGCTCTGTCGATCGATCGGGGTTCCCCCTCCCTTACCTCCACTCCCAGCTCCTACTGAGCAGAAAGGCAAGAGTGGCGAAGGCATGGAGTATTCCATATGATGTTCGGGGCGAGGAAAAACATGTGGGCAGACTTTCACATACACACCTACTGGTCAAGGGACTCCATGAGCAGTCCCAGAGATGTTCTAAAGATGGCATACAAGAAGGGGCTTCGAGTAATAGCGATTACCGACCACAATGAGATAGGGGGTGCTCTCGAAACTGCCAAGGAAGCTAGGCTCTTAGGTATAGATATAGAAGTAATTATCGGCGAGGAGATAAAAACCAGTAGAGGGGACATAATAGGGCTCTTTCTAACGGAGAAAATAAGAAAAGGACTCAGTCCGGAAGAAACTATAGACCTGATTAAGGAGCAGGGAGGTATTGTCGTGGTACCCCATCCATTCGATAGGAAGGGAAGAGGTGCTCTTGGTGAATATACTGTGAAAATTGCTCATAGGATAGACTTCATAGAGGTAGAAAACGGTAGAACTCCCTCATATAACAATAAAAAAGCCAAGATATTCTCCGAAAAACATGGAATACTAGGAATTGGAGGCAGCGATGCCCATTGGTTTAGGGAGGTGGGAAAGGTAAAGACTAAAGTTAGGAAAATAGAAAACGGCAAAATAGAGCCAGAAGAAATAAAGAGGGAGAATTGGCCTCCCATTATCATGGGAATCCTCTACTCATCCATATCTAAGGCTTATAATATTTTTACCCGCCGCCGATCTCGGGCATTATCGTGATTTCATCCTCGGGTCTTATTTCGGCATCCAATCCTCCTCTAGACTCAGCAGATACTCCGTTTATTAGGACGATCATCTTAATCTTATTTCCATCAACTACGAGTTTCTGTACTTCCTGTGGTAAAGATCCTATTACTTCCCTAAGAGTCGTTTTTCCTATATCTAGCTCTACTTCCTTTTTACCTAGGATATACCTAGGTTTTCCCAGCAGCTTTATCTTCATACGAATTCACTCAGTTAAATTCACTATTTTTTCCAGCTGAGGTACTGTGAATTCTAGGCCAAGCTTTCTCAATGTGCTCTTCTTAGGTATACCGTTCCTATCCCATCCCCTTATTTCATAGTACCAATTCAGCATCTTATCATATGCCTCCCTATCGAGTTTCGTTCCGGCCAACGGTCCTTTGGTGAGTGGATTCTCAAACCATTTGGCTGGTGGATAATCCATGCTTCTACTCCATTCTCCCTTCTCCCTTATCCAGAAGGCTCTTATGAGTGAATATATCCTATTTGATATGATGTATAAGTCATCCCAGGTGTAGTCTAACCCTGTAGCTGCCTTAAGGAACCTTGGATACCACTCCAAATCAAACCCAAGCTCTATCCATGGTAATCTACATGCAACAGCGCTCTCGAAAAATCCTCCTCTCACATTCTGCATCCAGATCAGTTTCTCTACTCTCTCCCTGCTAGCTATGCCCCTCCCTTCCCTCACCTCTATGGAGATGAACCATGCATCCTTATGATGAGCTCCTATGGGACTAGTTCCATAGGCTAATGCCATTCCTATGTAGGCATGACAATCATAAGCACTGGTTTCTAGTCCTTTCACATGCATAGCGAACTTTTCAGCTCCTCTGCCTAACTTAGCTGCCGCATAAGCAACTCCCTCGGAAAGCACGTCACCAAATCCTTCTCTGTTTACGATCTTCTTGGCCATCTCCAGCATAGCAGGCCCGTTACCCCATTCTAAGTCGACACCAACCTCCTCCTTGCTGAGAAGGCCCTTCTCAACAGCTTCCGTGGCGAACGCTAAAGCAGATCCCATGCTAATGGCGTCTAATCCCATCTCATCGGCATAGAGATTAAGCGTCATAACCCAGTTCATATTGTCTATACCTAAGTTTGACCCATTCATAGCTATATTCTCGTAATCCACCTCAGTTTTCCTTCCCTGGTAAGGTCCCTCCTTTATCTCGGTTATATTACCACAGGGCATGTTACAGTTCGGACAGCCCTTCTGAGATACTTTGTATACCTTCTCCATGGAATTACCTCCTATCCTCTCGAATCCATCAAATATTCCCTCACTGAAGTTATGGGTAGGCAGGGCACTGTTTTCGTTAGCCCATTCAACCGTAGCCATGGTCCCCTGCCTAATCCAGAAATCATAGTTTTCTTTAGATTTGACGTCTTTGAACGCCTCAGCTCCAAGCCTGACGACCTCTCTAGGATTATCGAGAGGTATGTCCTTAGAACCCATAATAACTAAGGCCTTAAGGTTCTTTGAGCCCATTACAGCACCCATTCCAGGTCTTCCGCCTGCTCTTCCCTTCTCAGATGTAACTACAGATATCTTAACTAGATTCTCGCCAGCTGGACCTATTACGAGAATGCCCGCATTCTTTCCATATTGGGCTTCGAGCTCATCTTGGGCCTTATATGTATCAAGTCCCCATAGATCCTCAGCAGGTTTTATCTCAACCTTATCGTCCTCTACTACTATTATCGAACGACTCTCTGCTTTACCTGTCACAATTACTGCATCATATCCCGCCTTCTTAAGCTGTATAGAAGCTTTTGTTCCGATATTTCCATCTCCATATCCGCCTGTTAATGGGGATTTGGCAGCTATGACCATTTTACCACTACTAGGCATTGTTATTCCAGTTAGTGGACCAGTCGCGAATATTAATGGATTATCGGGAGATAAGGGGTCTGTACCAGGTACTAACTCATCCCAAAGGGTCTTTACCGCGAGACCTCTTCCTCCTAAGAAATCCACAGCTACTTTAGGATCTAAATCTTGAACTATACTCTTCCCTCTAGTGAGATCTACCCTGAGAATCCTGCCAGTCCATCCACCTTTCATGAAATCACCGACTTTAATGATCCTTAAAATATTAAAAGGTTTTAATGATGTTTCTAATAGAAATGCTAGCAGCTAAGCAAAGGCCCGTTGGTAAAATTAGGGCATCTATAGGAACCCTAGCTAAGCTAGGGATTTTAAAGATGAAACTTAGTGTGGAGCCTACTACAGCCTATCTACTGACGAAAGGAGGATGCCTTGGGAGATGTGCATTTTGTCCGCAATGGATTAATGAGGAGATGCTTTCTCATCTTGAATGGCCCTCTGTAGATCTAATTGATGTGGTAAATGGACAGCTAAACTTCAAGAGAGTATGTATACAATCAACTCTAAAGAAGAACTTCTGGAGAGAGGTGAAGGAAATTTCCTCTCTATTTGAAATCCCCATCTCTATCTCCATAAATCCCGTCAGTTTAGATGTTCTGAGGGATCTTTCGAGGCATTCAGAGATGGTAGGGGTTGGCTTAGATGCAATATCCCCTGAGATTTTCAAACGAGTAGGGAAACCAGGAACTTGGCTTTCCTATATGGTCTATATTAAAAACGCCCTGAAAGTCTTCGGTAGAAAGAGAGTCCATGTTCACCTAATAGCTGGTATGGGTGAGGATCCAAAGGATGCCGTCAAGTTAATGACTAAAATCTATGAGCTTGGAGCGGAAGTTGCTCTATTTTCCTTTACTCCAATAAGAGGAACTCCTATGGGAAAGAATAGCCCTCCTACGCTCGAATATTATAGGTTTCTTCAGATCATCCGCTACTTTCTAAGCGAAGGAATACCACTAAAAGAGATAATAAGGTTAGATCCGGACGATTATAAGGATGCGTTTCTGACAAGCGGCTGTCCCTTTTGTAATAGACCCTTCTATAATGAAAGACCAAAGGGACCTATATACAATTTCCCAAGTAGAAAGCTCTTAGAAGATAATTGGGAGCATATCCGTGAGGAGGCGAAGAGGTCCCTTGGATACATTAGGTTTCTTCCCTAAGAAAAAATTCATTGAGATTAGCCTTACTGGACATTTCTGTCCATTAAACTGCCCCATGTGTCAAGGGAGATGGCTAAATGGCATGATCCCAGCTACAACTCCTGAGAAACTTACTCGATTAGGGAAGCACTATTGGAGAAGAGGAGCTAGGGGAATGCTGGTAAGTGGTGGGCTTACAAAAGATGGGAAATTACCTATAAAACCATTTTTAGGTGCATTAAAGGAGCTGAAGAGAGTAGGATACCTAATTAGTGTCCATACAGGGATCGTCGATAGAGAAGAAGCCCTGTTATTATCAGAAGCAGGGATTGATCTGGCAGATTACGAACTAATTTTGGATAGGGAAGCTATCTCTAAATCTAAAGGACTAAATATTAATCCAGAAAGTTTTGTGAAAGGGATGGAGCTTCTCCTAAATGAATCAATAGATGTGGTTCCTCATCTAGTCGTAGGACTTCCAGGTTCATCTGATAATTGGATTAGGAGGGCTTCTCAGATTATAAAAGAGCTTAATATCAATAGGGCAGTAGTGCTTGCATTCATACCGACTATCGGCACCCCTCTAAGCAAAGAGAGGCCACCCGATCCTGAGGAGGTTAGGAAAGCTGCTTATATCTTGTCAAAGGTATCTAAAGTTAGCTTAGGATGTATGAGGCCTCCATGGCTGAAAAGAGAGATAGATTCCCGTGTCTTAGGCATTGTTGATAGGATAGCGAATCCACATCACTCTCTCAAGCTAAATAAAGTTTATGCATGCTGTTCTATACCTGATGAGCTGATAGAGACCTTTATTCAGTAGATTAGCGCATTAAGATACCTGCAATTCTCTTAATCAAGGGATTTCTCAAGCAACGGAGTAAGTCCCTCGTCGGGTAAAGGGAGAACGATTTCTTGACTTCGGAATCCATCCTAATGCTCAAATCTTCCATTTTATCTTTGAGTTCCTGTATGGATGTGCCCCTCTCCACAGCCTTCAATACCTCTCTGTCCAGTAAAACTCTCTCTTTAGCTAGCTCATACGCTTCCTCAGATATCATTCCCTCACTTAACTTGACTTTATTCAGTTCCTCATATGCTATCAATGAAGAGTCAACGACATCCTGCCTACTCATCCAAGAAGTCCTGTAATTTAAGGAGTATTTCCAATGGTATGATGTAAGAGCTTCCCTATAGCTCCCAAAATCTTTAAACAGTATCTCGTAGCCGAAGATCTCTGGATGCATGAAAGCTCTGCTCCCTGGATCAATGAAGGGTGCCAAAGGGGATACAAACGCATTTATTCTCTTTGATATCCTCCTAACTTTGGAGAAATACTTTGCTACTAAGTGAGAATGGTCTGGCGTTTGCTTTGGAAGACCCATCATGAAGTATAGATCCAATCTAGTGAATTCTAATTCATCGACATGTCTTATCATTTTCTCCAGAGACTCATTGCTGTAAGGCCTTCCAAAATTCATTCTGACCTCATCAACTGGACTTTCTGGTGAGATTTGCAGATAAACACTGTGAGAAGTCTCCCTCAAAAGTCTAAGGGTCTCCCTCGATGGAGGAGAGAAGAACTCGAAAATTAATTCGTTATCTAGATTAAGCTTCTTCAATAACCGAGAAACTTCCTCTACCCTGTTACCGTATCTCAAATCTCCAACGAAAAAGATGGGCATGGAGGATATATCCGCTATCCCTCGGACTTCGTCAGCTATGGCTTTAGGTGATTTAAGGGCCAAATTAGATCTGGCAAAGAAATCTCTATATGCCGCTTTAGATCCTCCGCAAGTAATGCAATCGAAAGAACACCCCTTCACTGTCATTACAGCCGATATTGGGGCTTCTATGAAGGAACAGAATGGAACCCCCAATGCCATATCTCGGCATCTCATGAGATTCTTCACGAGAAATTTATGATCTATCTGAAACTCGTCAAGGGAGTTAGGTACCCATTCGATCGGATTTTCCCTTATTCTACCTGTTTCATCCCTCCAAATGATATTGGGTGTATTTTCAGGACCTTCCTTGGCAAACTTCAGGAGTGGAAGCTCAGTACTATCCCCAAGCAATATGGCGTCTATAAAGCCATACCTCTCAATTATCTCATGGCGGAAGAATGTCGAGGAAAGTCCACCTAGTACTATCTTACTATCTGGATGGTATTTTCTGACTATCTTGGCTATCTCTATGGATCCTTGGGCATGGACAAGCCAGTGAAGGTCTATTCCATATATATCAGCATCTAAGTTTTCTATGAACCTCTCTACGTCGAATTTCCTATCTCTGAGCATTTTAGATGCGACGTTATATATCCCAACCTTATAGCCATTCCTCTCCAAATAGGTAGCTAGGGTGAGGAACCCATAAGGAATCATATCAAAGACAAAAAGGGAAGGAACTACTTCGCTTATAATGGAGGCATAGAGATATCTATCCCTGAAATCGTACACACTCGGAGCATGTAGTAGTGCTATGTCCACTTTCAAGTTTTCCACCAGTTCACGGGGGTACATTTTTTACTTAATGATTCTATACCTCCCGATCTTCTATGGAAGACCTTTCCCTAGGATTCAAACTTCTCAGGAACTCCCTAATCCTGCTATTGGTATCTAGCCTAATTCCTCTGATCCTCATCGGTTCAGAGGGATCGAGCTTACTCATAAACGGGGACATTGGTCAGATATACGGTCTAGCATACTCCCTTGAAGTTGACATTCTATCTTCTCTGATAGCTCTGGCCTCGATATTTCTGATGTACAAAGGATGGGGTAAGATGTGTCAAGGGCTAGATGAGACCTTCTGTCTAGTACAGAAGATTGTGAAGTACGGGGTAATAATATCAATACTCCTCTTTGCCGGATTCATCGCAGCAGTTTACTCCTCCTTACCTACCATAATGAAGAACCCCTTATCCATTGTAAGCAGCATATCTACTTGGCTATCTCTACTAATAATAGCGATGCTCGCATCTCTGTCGGTTTTCCTCTCTATAATATACGGATTTTACAAGATGGGATCTCTTCTCGATTCTAGAAATCTTAAGGTAGGATCTGCTTTGCTTCTTGTGGGACCAGTATTCTCGTACGCATCTATAGCAGCATCGGTAGCAATAACCTTACTAGCACTCATAATACTCATAGCTGTAACGAATACTCTATCTAAGGCCGAAATAGAAGTGGAAGAGCATGAATTGGGGCAAGAAGCTATAGAAGGCAGCCCTATCTTTAAAGAAGAACTTCCAGAGAAAGTTAAAGCTTCTCAGAGGAAAGTTGAACGTCCAAGAGAGATAAGTGAGTGGGAAGAAATACCATTACCTAAGAAAAAGGTTGCCCGTCTCATAGGACCTAATGGATTCTCCATCGATCTGAGGATAGGAATCAGGACCTTTGGCAGGAGGGATTTTGCAGGATATGTTCCAGATGAGGATCTTGACTACATATCGAGGAGACATTTCGAGATTAGAGGAACATCCCAAGGATATTTCATAAGGGATCTGGGCAGTTTAAATGGTACATGGGTTAATGGAAGGAAATTATCGAGGGGAGAATCCGTTAAGTTAACAAATGGTTCTCTAATAGATGTGGCAGAAGTAGTAAGGCTGAGGTTCGTTTCAGAGGAATCTGAAGACCTAGGTGTCCCAGCTATATGATGAGCATCAGGGGTAAGAATTCCATTTACAAGGTTGTAAAGAAGCTTGGATCGGGAGGTTTTGCGGAAGTATTGCTAGCTATGAATAGAGATGGGCTAGTTGTTATAAAGCTACCAAAGGAGGGTGAGCTGGCAAATAAGCTCATAAGAGAGGAAGCAGCTATACTAGAAGAGCTATCCAAGCCTATTCCTCATGATAACATTGTTGCGTTCATAGAATGGATTCCCGATGTGTCTGCCTTGGTCGAAGAATACATTCCCGGCCATACCCTTGATAGAGCCTTTTCTAGCAGAAGAGCTACACAAAATGACGCAATAAGGATAGCTCTTGGAATTTTATCAGCATTGGAGAAGATTCACTCACTTGGCGTCGTCCATGGAGATGTAAAACCTGATAACATAATACTCCCAAAGCCTCTCCATCCTGTTCTCATAGATCTAGGTATAGCTAGGGCTTTTGGAGGAAGATCGATGGCAGGAACTCCGGGTTGGAGCGCTCCAGAGTTCATGAAGGGAGAAGTGTCACCTGAGGCAGATATATATTCCGTGGGGGTCATTTTACTGTTCCTAATTTCGGGTATAGATCCTGCAAACAGTATTGGGCCTCAAGACATACCACGGAACATCTCAGATCATTTGAAGCATGTTTTGATGAGAGCACTAAGTTCTAATCCATGGGAAAGGTTTAGTAGCGCCAAAGAGATGGCTTTGTCTCTCATGGGAGCTAAAATACCAGTTAGGAATGTGCCTAAAATAGTCATCCAGGGAAAGACAATTCCTCTCTCTAATAAGCTGACTTTTGGGAGAGTTAAAAGACAAGGGGGGACTGGCAAGGCTGATGTCAATCTACAGGAGATAGGATCTCGTAGGGCTTTACCACCAGGCCCGCCGATAGGATGGGCCGAGATAGTGAGAGTTGGAACAGAATACTGGATCAGTGACAAGGGTGTACCTGGGGGTCTATGGGTGTATGAAGGTTCTACTTGGAGGAGGGTCCTCGATTATCCACTAAAACATGGTCAACTAATATCCTTTGGCATGAGGAGGAGAGGCGGCTATCTGCTTCCATATGTTCCAGCTAGAGTTTATCTGAGATAAACTTTTTACTTCAATGAGGAGGATAAACTTGGTGCAATCATGAGCAATATAAAGGCCCATTTCCAACCATCAAGGGCTCCTGGTATTCCCCAACCTCCTGAGAATGTTAAGAAGATAAAAAAGAGAATAGCAATAATGAGTGGAAAGGGAGGAGTTGGAAAGACAACGGTTTCCGTGAACATAGCATCCGAACTCGCTAAGAGGGGATATTCAGTCGGCATACTGGATACAGATATAACTGGCCCAAATGTTCCAAAAGCTCTTGGATTAATGAAGGTCCCCATCTATGCCACAGATGAAGGTATAATCCCTGCTGAGGGACCTCTTAAGATGAAAGTTATGTCCTTGGGCTTAATGCTTAGGGAAGGCGATCCTGTTATTTGGAGAGGACCCCTAAAAGCTAAGGCCATCGAGGAGTTTGTAAGAAACGTCCAATGGGGAGATTTGGATTATTTAATCGTCGACCTTCCTCCAGGGACTGGAGATGAACCTTTAAGCGTTATGCAGCTAATTCCATTGCATGGAGTCGTTCTCGTGACGACCCCTCAGGAGATCTCGCTTATGGATGTGAGGAGAGCCCTTCATATGGTACAAAAGCTTGAATACAAACCCCTCGGTATAGTAGAGAACATGAGCTACTTCACATGCCCAGGTGGTGAAAAAGTAGGTATATTCGGGAGAGGTGGAGGGAGGAAACTAGCTCAAGAAGAAGGAGTTCCTCTGCTGGGAGAGATACCGATAGATCCCAAGGTGGTAGAATTTACTGATAAGGGAATACCCATAGTGATAGCTGATCCCGATAACCCTGTATCTCGCGCCTTTAAGGAAGTAGTAGATAAGATAGAGGAGATTCTCTCGCAGGCAGAGGAAAGTTAGAAGTACTTCCTCCCTTCTCTTACCCTATCTATTCTAAAGTAAGTATATGATTATAAGAAAAGAAACCTGAATATGTAAGGTGATCTCACTTGGGATCCGAGGTTCCTCCTGTTTATATCGGTCTTAAGGGTATTTACGTTGCCAAGACATCTCTCAGTTACATCGATGGTGAGAGAGGAAAGCTCATCTATAGAGGCTACTCAATAGAAGATTTAGCTGAGCATTCAACGTTTGAAGAGATTACTTACCTCCTGTGGTTTGGCAAATTACCTAATAAGAGGGAACTTAGCGAGTTTAAAGAAAATTTAGCATCAGAAAGGGAAATACCTGATGAAGTAATCAGTATAATAAGTAAACTTCCCAGGAATGCTCATCCCATGGATATACTGAAGACGGGTGTGGCATCTCTAGGTCCATTTGACCCCGATCTCCCATCAATATGGGGCCAGCACATCCACGAGAAAAGAGCTGAGAATCTGAAGATAGCTATGCGTATATTGTCGAAAATGCCAACGATAATGGCTTACTTTTACAGAATGAAGGAAAATAAGGACATAGTTCATCCAAGGAAGGACCTAAACCATGCAGCTAACTTCCTTTACATGATGTGGGGCAGGGAACCCAATGATTTAGAAGCCAAATTGATGGATGTGGCTTTAATATTGCATGCAGATCATGGCTTTAATGCGTCTACTTTCGCCTGCCTAGTTACAGCATCGACCCTTTCCGACCTATACTCAGCCATAGTATCTGGAATTTCGGCTCTTAAAGGCCCTCTCCACGGTGGGGCTAATGAGCAAGCCTTAAGGATGTTGATGGAGATAGGCTCCCCAGATAACGCTAGGGAATATGTGAAGGGCAAACTTGAGAGAAAGGAGAGGATAATGGGTTTCGGTCATAGGGTATATAAGGCATATGATCCAAGAGCTAGGATCCTTAAGAAATATGCAGAGATGTTAGCTAAGGAGACCAAGCAGGAAAAGCTATTTAACACAGCCTTAGAGGTAGAAAAGGTCATGATAGAGCTACTTGGAAGAAAAGGCATATTCCCCAATGTAGACTTCTATTCAGGTCAGGTATACCATATGCTCGGAATTCCTACGGAAATATTCACCCCGATATTCGCTATATCTAGGGCTTCTGGATGGATCGGTCATGTACTCGAGTACTGGGAGCAAAACGTACTTATAAGGCCAAGAGCTCTATATATAGGACCCATGGAAGCGAAATACATTCCGATTGAAAATAGGATATAATTTTTTATATATCTTCATCCTTAATTTTATGTATTTTAAATAACATTTTAATTAGTTAATGTTATCTATCTATATATGTTAAATTTTATTTCTAATAATACTAAGTTAGCAGAAAATTAATAAATTATATATTTATTAAATAATAATATATTAACGAAACGGTTTCATTAGTATATTAGGGAAGAAAACGTGCTAACCTTTATTTAGGGGTGCTTGATAGAACATCTGATGAGAGCAACAAAAGTAATCGTTTCACTAGCGGTCTTAATGCTTATACTGATGACGTTAAACGTTTCGGCTGATACAGGATGCCCGGCTATCGATTGCTCTGTCGATAGTAATCCGAGCATTACCGAGATATCAGTCTCTAAAGTATATGGAAAAACTGTGGAAGTAACTGGGGTCGTTAAAATAGATACAAATTCATTATCCGGGAATAAAATAAGAGATTGGACATGGAATTTAGGTGATGGCACGGTTCTTGAGAGGAGAGGTACTCTATCTAAAATCGGAGAATCAAAATTCAAGATAGTAATAAGTCATACGTATGGCGATTACGGCATGTACCAAGTTAGCTTAACAGTTCAAGATATTTGTGGTAAAAAATCGAGCAAAACAACGACTATAAGTATTAAAAAATCAAATTATAATCCCATCGTTGAGCTAAAAGATGTATCACCTAATCCGGTAGAGCCGGGAAAGAAGGTGACATTTGTAGCTGAGGGAGTAGATCCAGACGGTCAAGTAGTGTCCTATTACTGGGACTTCGGTGATGGCAAGAAGGTAAGCGGTC
>JAOZGJ010000074.1 GCA_027491785.1 Thermoproteota archaeon
GGCATCGCTCAACATGGCATAACAGAAGGGACAAGCTACAACGATCTCCTCTGCTCCAGAGTTGATAGCTTCCATAATTCTCTCCTTGGCCATGGCGCTCTCTCCTGTCTGATACCAATAGTTGGCTCCCCCTCCCCCGCAGCAGAATGTGTCCTTTCCATGCCTTGGCATCTCTCTAAACCCATCTATCTGCCTCAATATCTCTCTAGGTTCTTCTACTACCCCATTGAATCTAGCCAAATTGCATGGGTCATGGAAGGTGATCTCATCCTTCTCTTTCTTCTCGACCCTCAATTTCCCTTCCCTCACTAATCTGGAAAGCAGCTCTACGTGGGATATCACCTCAATATCCCAGTCCTTCACTACCCTAGGGTATTCACGCTTGAAGACCGTCAAACCATGGGGACATAATACAAGAAGTTTCTTTACTCCTAGTTCCTTGAATAGCTCCCCATTCGATAGGGCAAACTCTTGGAACATACCTTCCTCTCCTAATCTTCTAGCAGGTTCACCGCAGCAGGTTTCCATCTCTCCGAAAGTTGCTATTCTAACTCCAGCTCCTCTCAGTAATTCTACAAGCCTGCCTACTATCCTCCTACCAACAGGATCGAAGGAATACTGGCAACCTACCCAGATGTAATAGTCCGGATCCTCATCGCTCTCAAGCCAGCTTAACCTACCTCTCTGGGGAACCGAAAGGGCATTATGATACCTCCTTAGTCCGTTAAGGAGCTCCTTCATTTTCTTATCTATTCTCCCCTCGGCTACTAGAAATCGCCGTCTCTCCGCCAAGTAAGAGAAAGGGCTTATGTAGTTTGGACATGCTGCTGAGCAAGCACCACAGGAGACACAAGACCAAACTGTCTCATCGCCCAAATCATATTCTTTCCCTAAAATAGCTTGTTTAAGACCTGATACAACTTCCTTGGGAGATAGAGGCCTCTCAATTGCATAAGCTGGACACACTTCCGTACAGCGACCGCACTTCACGCATGCCGCTAAGGCATACTTCTCGTACCATGGCAGCTCTTGAGCATCTTTGAATCCCAGGTTTATCTCCTCTAAATTCTCTAATTCCTCTAGAAGGAATGGCTCCTTGGGAAATTCAATGAGATCGCTTCCTAAAGAGGAAGTAATTACTGCTGTTAAGGAATGGAGGAGGTTGCTATAGGGTAAGTAAGCCACCATTCCAAATGCAGTTAAAGCGTGACTCCACCATATCCACGGATAAAATGGGAGTATATATGGCCCAACAATACCTGATAGTAAAGATCCTACGAAGGAATAATGGCTGGCGGCATTTGGATGGGCATATACCCTCGTAGATTCGAGGAGGAATCCAGTAACCCCTATATAAAGGAGGCCTAGCAGTAGAGCTTTCCCTTCGCTATCTCTCGTAGGGAAGAAAGTTACTATACCTATGAGAAGCATAAGGCCCGATATATCCATTATTAACTCATATGTGGAGTAGGTTCCATCAAAAAGAATTCTTATGCCGAAATAACTTAAGATATCGGTTTCTAGGAAAATCGTTAAAGTTCCCAGAAACAGGATGAAGGTTCCTATGAACAAGAGAAGGTGGGGTATTCCCCTCAATCTCTCTATAACTCTTTTTTGGCTGAATACTCTGGCGAGACCCTTCTTTAGGTCCTTCATACTTAGCTGATACAGGGCTTTATCTAACTCGAATTCTCTAATAACTTTCCATAAACCATAGCAGAAAATTAAGGCAAATGGGATTAGGATAACATACATAGCTAGCTGAGTCCATTCTGGGAGTAAGGGAAAGCTTTCCCTGAATATCAAGAGACACACCGCCCTGAGATACTGTAATATATTTTTATTTTTTCCTACGACCACAATGCGGTGGGGCTTTTGGAGGCTGATGTGCTCATTGTAGGGGCTGGTATAATAGGCTTAGCTGCTGCATACAACATCCTGAGAATTAATCCAGAAACCAGTGTTCTTATAGTTGATAGGATGGGAGACGTTGGCCAGGGTTCAACGGCAAAGAGTGCTGCCGGCTTTAGAGCAGAGTTATTTACCTCCACCACTAATCAGATGCTTTCAAATACATCAGTAGATTTTTACCTCCATATCCAGAAGGATGAAGGGTATGACCTCGGTATGGAGCTTGTCGGCTACCTCATTCTGAGAAGCAGGGATCAATTTGAGGGAATAGCTGATGTAGCTAATATTCTTGAGAAAAAAGGTGCTTTAAGAATTTACAGGAAAGCGGAGTTGAAGAACCTGCTGAAGATGAACTACGAATTTGATGGTGATGAGGAAGCGGAGGTATTAGGAGTTAAAAATGTTGACTATGGCTTATTTGGAATAAAATGCGGCTATATAGATGCTGATAAACTCGCTTACTATTATAGAGACAGGATCAAAGAGATGGGAGGAGATTTTCAATTCAATACGAATGTAGAGAGGATAATCGTAGAACCTGAAGTGAAGCTGGGCATCCCTAGAGAACCGAGGGCTTGGCAGAAAGTTCGATTTACAGGAGTAGAGACAAACAGAGGAGTATTTAAAGCAAGAAATCTAGTTATAGCTGCAGGAGGATGGACAAACCAGCTTTTAGATCCCCTAGGAATAGACTGCATATCTAAACCAAAGAAGAGGCAGATTTTCACCTTTAGACCAAAAACTGAGGATCAAAGGGCTCTGCTATACACTAAAGGGTTTAATGAGGAAGGCATATTGCCCTTCACATTCCTTCCAACAGGTCACTATATAAGGGCTGATAGGAGGGATGGAACTTTCTGGTTCAGTTATTCAGACGAGGTAAGGCCTTTTTCCACAAACGATGAGCCTGAGGAGAAATACTACTACGATAACATATACCCGATAATCGTGAAGTACTTCCCCCAGCTGGAAGGTGCCAGAGTAGACAATATGTGGGCAGGCCTTTACATGATAAATTCCGTGGATCACAACCCGGTGGTATTCAAGAGATCCAACATGGTCGTGGCTACGGGAGCCAGTGGGAGCGGGATATTGAAGGGAGATGCCATAGGTAGGATAGCGGCAGCTCTGATCTATAATGAACCATATGCAGATTTATTTGGAGGAGAGAAAATATCCTCCAATAAATTGGAGGTCGTTGGGAGATCACTCGAGGTGGAGAAGTTCGTTTTCTGAGGATGACTTCTCATTCCCTCCTTTTCTTTATCATTCTCCCTAGAAGTCTCCTAAGGTAGTGCACAATGACTTCAAACTTTTAAACTAACTGGAGAGCTTTTATACCGGTGATCACATTGGTCGATATACTAGATGCACCTCCCGAGTTCAAGAAGCTCAAAGTTCCTGAGGAAGGTCAGAAAGTAACAGTTAGAGATGGGAAACTCGTTGTCCCAGATGAACCGATAATTACTTACATAGAAGGAGATGGGATAGGACCCCAGATAGTAAATCAGGCAAGGGCTGTTCTAGATGCAGCAGTGGAGAAGGCTTACGGTGGTAAGAGGAGGATAGTCTGGTGGGAAGCCTATGCAGGAGGTAAAGCTGTGAAGGAATACGGTGAACTCCTTCCCAACGATACGGTTCAAGCCATAAGATACACGGTCTTGGCCCTCAAAGGTCCTCTCACAACTCCCGTGGGAGGAGGATATAGGAGCTTGAATGTGGCATTAAGGAAGAAGCTAGACCTCTATGCTAACATAAGGCCTGTCCAATACTTCGGCCAGCCGGCTCCATCCCGCTACGCTGACAAGGTGAACTTCGTCATATTTAGAGAGAATACTGAGGATCTTTACGCTGGTATAGAGTGGACCTATGACAGCGATGAGGCGAAAAAGCTCAGGAAGTTCCTAAAGGATGAGCTAGGAGTCGAATTAAGGCCTGATTCTGGTATAGGAATAAAACCCATATCTATATTTGGAACTAAGAGGCTTATGAGAAAGGCCCTTAACTATGCCATAGAGTATAGGAGGAGGACCGTTACGATAATGCACAAAGGGAATATAATGAAATATACTGAGGGAGCATTCAGAGACTGGGCATATGAGGTAGCAGTTCAGGAATTCAGGGATCATATCGTTACTGAGCAGGAGCTTTGGGAGAAGTACAACGGCCAGCTTCCTGATGGCAAGATCCTCGTAAATGATAGAATAGCAGATAACATGCTTCAGCAGATCATAACCAGGCCTTGGGATTACGATATGATAGTAGCTCCTAACATAAATGGGGATTACATAAGCGACGAGGCCAACGCCCTAGTAGGCGGTATAGGAATGGCTGCTGGAATGAACGCAGGTGATTTCATAGCCTTAGCCGAACCCGTTCACGGGACAGCTCCCAAGTATGCTGGTAAGGATGTAGCAAACCCGACAGCAGAGATCTTAAGTGGATGTCTCTTACTGGAGTATATGGGATGGAAGGAAGCAAGCGCCATGATAAAGGATGCGATAAGAAAGGCAATTGCCGAGAAGAAGGTAACCCAAGACCTTACTAGGCATATGCCTGGAGTTGAGCCCCTCAAGGCTAGCGAATATACGAACTTCCTGATAGAGGCTATAAAGGGGATGTGAATAGCTATTC
>JAOZGJ010000100.1 GCA_027491785.1 Thermoproteota archaeon
TCTCTCCAACCATATTCCAGTCATGGAAGAGATTGCAGCATCCCCGCCGGAGAAAGAGATCACGTGGCACTTCGGGCGAATCTTCCTAGCTATCATATAGCCCAGTAGAGATGAATGGAGCATTATAGAGATTATAATAGGCTTTCCCCCATCTTCTAATCCTCTGATCAGGTTCCTCGTATGGAGAGGGACAATGAGCCTATCTAAGAACCTCCCAAAGGAGGGAGATGTCGAGACCCTGTATCTCCTCCCTAAGCCCTCACCTCCCATGTGATAGCAGCCATCCCTATCATACCCGAGCATCGTTACATCATATCTGAGCTTAGATAGCTCGTTTGACAGCGAGTGAGCGAATATCTCAGCTCCTCCTATGATGCAGGGGTACAGTAACCCGTTTACTACCACAAATATCCTATCTTTCACTCCGTATTATGATGCGTGAGTTTATTATAACTATTATAAATAAGTAACAGGCGCCCAACCAACGGACGGCAGGTAGGGGATCAGTTGCTAGGAGATGGCAGGTGCGTGTTGGTAACAGGAGCCTCGGGATTCATCGGTAGGCATCTAGTCAGAGCCCTTTCAAAGGAAGGGTTTAGAGTAATCGCTCTAGATAGGAGATACTTTAATTTCGGAGATCCTAAAATCAAGTTCTTAGTAGGAGATATCCTGAGGTACGATTTCGAGCAACTATTCAAGCAAAAGGAGGTGGAAGGCGTATTCCACTTAGCTGGACTCCTTGGAACGACTGAGCTCTTCCACCGTATTATAGAGGCCGAAATGGTGAACGTGGTTGGTCTGCTCAGGGTTCTAGAGGCGATGAGAAAGAAAGGCGTCGAGAAGATCCTATTCACATCGAAGCCAAATATATGGAAGAATAACGTCTACACAGTAACGAAGGAGAATGCGGAGAGGTATCTCAACATGTACAGGGAAATCTATGGGATGAACGTTGTGATAACGAGGCCCTTCAACGTATATGGACCTGAGGAGTATCTAAGCGAGTACAGAAAGGCCATCCCATATTTCATAGTAGCGGCCCTAAGGAACGAACCTCTGGAGGTCTTCGGAACTGGGGAGCAGACCATGGACCCGATATATGTCGAGGACGCCGTTCAAGCGATCATAAGATCCTACCTAGTAGCTCCGAGGGAGGTGGTGGAGATAGGTAGTTCCAAGTCCATAAGGGTCATAGATCTCGCAAGAAAGATTATAGAGCTGACAGGAAGCTCTTCTGAGATCATTCACCTACCTATGAGGAAGGGAGAACCTGTAGATGTGATCGATGTGAGAGCAGATGGTAAGATGGGCTCCTTAATCGGCTATAAACCAAGGATAGGTCTGGATGAGGGTCTGTCCATGACTATAGAATGGTATGAGAAGCATCTAGATGAATTCCTTGACTACTACAGATACAGTGAGGAGGACCTCTCAAATCTAGTGAAGGAGGAAATCAAGGCAGGCAGAATGAACGAGTGAGTTGATCAGACTGGAGGGAGCGGGTGGAATATATGATTAATAAAGCTAGCTAGGTAGATAGAACCAGATCAAATTGGTCTGATTCAATTCGATCGAGTAGAATTAGGGAAGTTAAGGTGAGGGATAAAATAATAAGCTGCCTGTAGTTAAGTCCCCAATGAGAGAATCTCTTCTCCTTTTACTGGCAAAGCTCACAGGAAAGGATTTCAGGAGGGAGTTAAGGATCATAGATTCGATTCATGGAGGGGAGACCGATCTCAAGGACTTCATCGAGAAATCCCTGAGCGACCTTTTGGTACATGCCCATGGCAAGGTGAGGTACTATAAGCCACTGCTCGAGAAAGCTGGAGTCGTTAAGGGAGGCAAGATAGATCTTCAGAACTTTTCTAAGATAGATCTCCTTAGGAGGAGGAATTTACAGGATAATTTTCGGGACCTCCTGCCCTATGACATTGCTAAGAGGAAATACTACAGCGACACCACTGGAGGCTCCACAGGTAGGCCCGTAAGGTTTGTAAGAGATTTAAGCTCGTATCGATGGGCCAAGGCGACTGAGTTCTTCTACTATGACAGGTTCATCGGAGTTAACGAAATGCAGGCGAAGAAGGTGCTCGTCTGGGGATCAGCTAGGGAACTCCTTCATGGGGTCGGTATTAGGGAGAGGATCATCCACTACTTGACGAACTCGCTCTACCTAAACGCCTACTTGCTTGATGAAAGGGAGGTCCTAAAGTTCATCCAGAAAATGAACGGATATAGGCCTGACATCTTGAAGGGTTTCCCCTCATTTCTTCACATAATTGGAAGCTACCTGCTGAGTAAGGGCTTGGAGGTGCACAGCCCCAAGGCCATCATCTCAACGGGGGAAACCCTCACCGCGTATAGGAGGAAGGTCATAGAGGACGCCTTCGGATCCAAGGTGTACAATTTCTATGGGGCAAGGGAAGCTCCCTCCATAGCTGGAGAGTGTAAAAACGGCTCAATGCACATCTTCTCCTTCAATAACTTGGTGGAGGTGCTTGATGAGGAGGGGAATGCAGCTACCGAGGGGAGCTTGGGCAGGGTCGTCCTGACCCCCCTCCACAACTACGCCATGCCCCTCATCAGGTACGAGATAGGGGATGTGGCAAAGGCCAAGTACGGGAGATGTAACTGCAGCCCGATCCTCCCGGTAATGGGTGAGGTAGTTGGGAGGAATACCGAGTTCGTATTGAGGAGGGATGGCTCTCTCCTAAGCGGGGAGTTCTTCGAGGGTGTTTTCAGGGTTGAGGATTGGGTAAGGGAGTTTCAGGTGATACAGGAGGATTATGACCTGCTGAGGATCCTCGTAGTTCCCAAGGAGAGGAATAATATAGACCTCAGCATACCTCAGGAGAAAATCTTGAGGGCCATGAAGGGGGATTGCAAGATAAAGTGGGAAATTGTTGATGAGATACCCAGACCTCCTTCCGGAAAACATTTTTATGTTAAATCGCTCATCTCATGAAATCAGAGGACGGAGAAGCCGTCTCCATTGTAGACAATATTGTTTAGATAAGAGAATAGAATGAAAGACATATCTTATCCCTACGTGTACATCAACGGGTAACACATTAGAAGGGTGGAGGTAATAACCGTTAGAGTAAGGGAAAAAGTCAAGGGAGCTGGAGGAGATGGTGTAAACATCAGTGAAGAAGCGAGGAACTTCTTTGAGGTAGCTTGAAGGGCTATAAGGAGGAAGATAGAGAGGTGGAGATCCATCTTAGATAGAACGAAGCCGTCTGAGAAGAGGTTCTCCATCAGGAGCGTGAGGGAGGACCACGATAACCATTGACTCGTCTGTTGTTAGGTACTTCCCAAAAGAGGAAGGAAAGGATGAGAGGGGGCAGAGAAAGTCATAGAGCGGATGTGATAACGCTGGAATTAGCGGTGGAGGAGGTGGCCAATGAGCTCTGGAAGAAGGTGCTCAGGGGGAGATTGCTAAAGACTATATCATGAGGATGATTTTGGACCTGGCAAGTGGGGACATTATCGGGCTAGATAATCAAGGCAAATATCTCGAAAAAGCATTCAATATCGCTCTTATGAGAAAGATCACAACGCATGATGCCCTGTTCATATCTTTGGCAAAGGACAGGAGGCTCGAATTCGTTACCTGTGATAAGAAACAGGAAAAAGCATCTGGGGATGAGGGAATGAGAACAAGACCTTCCCCTAACTTTAGCTTCATCGCCCAGCAGGCCTTAAGCATTTACAGGTAAAGTTGTTTGCTGGTTGAACTCGAGGTCCAGCGGGCCTCGATATACGTCCACCTTAGTGGTATTCTGAGAAGGCTTCTCTGAAGGTTTATTAGTATTCGCATTGGTTGGCACATGCGGAAGGGAGTAGCATTCGGGAATAGGTATGCCGCTAGGAGATCGAGCTGCAATCATATCACCCTACCTAACTTAACGATCTTGGGAATGGAGCAGATAGAGTAGGGCTCGTCCAAAGATCTACACAGCGCGCGCGAGGCTCACTAGGAGGAGAAGTACGTCTTCCTCCTCAGAAATCTAGTTTGCAGTCATTAGGGTAGCTTGAACGTCATTAATCGATAGAAATCAAAGATTAACCCTGAGAACAGCTGGTGTCTTCCCGTAGTACTCAGCCACAGTGAGAAGGCTCACTCCCTCCACCTCAGCCAGCTCATAAACCTCCCTCAGCCTCTCCTTGAACCTCGGCTCCCGGGGAAGATGATGGTCAAGCAGGATCAGTTCGGGTTTAGCCTCCACGATCCTCTTCAGGTTATCTATAGCCCTGCCTAAATTTATCCTATTTAGCATGTAACCGAGCGTGTACGTGGCAGGACCGTCTATCAACGCTATCTGGGGCTTCTCCTCGATTATCCAGTCGGCGTAATCCTCTATTATGGGCCCGTTCACATCCGAGGTGTAGAGGACCTTCTCACCGCCCCTCTCGACCACTAAGCCGATCACCCAGCCCACCCTGCTGAATTCCACCCCATGGAACATGGGGCGGGTGAACCTGATGACTGTCTCCCCGAAGGAGAACTTAGATCCGTCGGCGAACCTCAATTTGAACTTATCACCGTCGTATTCCGTTACCCTGGGGTATTCTCTCCACCTGTCCACCCTTCTGAGGA
>JAOZGJ010000021.1 GCA_027491785.1 Thermoproteota archaeon
TATCTTCCCATTGTTAGCGGGGTGATGGGGTATTCCATCGAGCTTTACCACCCTTCCGTTTACCACCTTAGCGGTTATGCCACAGCGGTTAACGCACATGGTGCATAGATTGGGAACATATTTGACCTGTGTTTTACTCTGAGCAGCTGTCAAGGTCTTAAATGCATGTTCCGATTCTCCTAGTATTAGAGTCAAAGTCCCAGTTACTGCTGCTAATTTTAAGAACTCTCTTCTCGTTACTTCTATCATATTTACACCCTATTATTTGTTCGTATATAAGGGAGTTCCTATACTCCCTCTCCTTGTTTACTGTTCAAAAGAATAAAAAGCTTAATATGAAAGTAGTTATACTCATATTTATCAACAATCGCTTCTTATAACTACCTCTTTACTATCTAATTATGATAATGAAGTCTCTTAATCGTTATATAGAACACCGTAATATCACGGCATGATAATTAAAAAGATTACTATGGAAAGAAAAATGAATGAAAGTAGGTTATTTAATATATCTTTCCTTTAATCTATTTATTTTTAGACTATCCCCAGTAGTTGTAATATACATTGATCTCTGTTGCACGGATCTTTTTAAGAACCTCGAGCCAGAAGATCTCAGATACTCTATTAGCTATTTACAAGTCTAAACTAAAAGTATATGGAATTAAGGGGAGAGCTACTCTCCCTATCCCTCATTTAGTTTAACAATGTGAAGGGATATAACCGCTGTTTACCTTACGACTTCCTCTACACCCCTCCACCACTGCTTCTTCGTTCCTTTCTTAGCTCTCTTCTGCCAGTTCTTCGTTTTGGGCTCTTCCTCTATTATCTTAAGGAGTTTATCGACCTGTTGATGTACCTTATCCCTTTCCTCCTCCGTGAGCCTGCCCTCCTTGACCATCTGATCCGCATAGCTCTTCACCTTGTTGAGGTTGCTCACGGCATCGTACCAGAATCCCCAATCATCAGCCAGGAGCTTAGCTATATATTTGGCATTTATCTTCCCCTTACCTTCCTCATCGGTTAGCTCATGGCTTATGAATAGAACTATCAGATCAACTAAATCCTTCGGATTTATCTCATGTATCTGGAGCTTTTCCAGTACTACATCAGTGGGGGATATCGCTGGGAAGCTGAGCTCAAGCCTGCCCTCTCCCGGCTTCTTTCCAAAGGGTACATCGTGGCTGAACTCCAGCTTGTCGAAGAACACATCTACGTGATACTTACCTTGCGGATGGTAGTATATAAGCCTCTTTCCTCCAAAAAACGCGTTGACTCTCCTATCTGCGATAAACTTCAGATCGTTCTCGAAGAATTTCTTTATATCTTTGCTCTGCTTCTTGTATGCCATAACATCCAAATCCGTGAACATGGGAGTACCTTCACCGAATCTGGTCTTGTGGATCTCCCTGCACCTCTCACAGTCCTTGGTATGTATGTATACCGCCATAGCCCCTAAGATCCTCATTATCAGCCCTTTTTCCTGGGCCTTCCTCACTATGTCTATGCATTCCTCAACGAATTCCTCGGGATTCATTTCAACAAAGTGAATACCTTCTCCAGAACTCATTATCAACGCCCCGTAAGCTCAATTACTCATTGCTACCTAGCACTTATAAAAATATAACTACCTACCGGTCGATATTAGTAATGAATGCTTCTTATCCAAATGTCAATACTAATGACTAGATATATTGGATTTATAAGTAAAAGATATTCCCATTATGGCTCACCTAGTTAGGAAGGAATCACCATGCGAGAGGAGGATGGAGGTGGAAAAGGCTCGCTTGCATGAATCGACTTTGCCTCTTCCCCCCATGATAGATATTCTGCTTAGCTATAGCACCGCTTTCACTCAATGAATCCCTATAAGAGTGTATGATAAGGATATGAATCATTTACAAGATTATTGGCAGTTCATTGAGCTGAGATGAATCGCCAAGATCCTTGGAGAAAGGTTAATTATATGAGAGTCCCCTTAACTTGAGTCTTGGGTATCATCGAACGAAAGGTGCATCTAAATTGTTCGGCAGGAGATCAGAAGCCAAGAAATTACTCCCCTTGGCTAGAGCTATAACTTACTTAGATGAGATAAGGAACGGGATTTTTGTGACTACAGAAAAGATAGACCAGGAGATAGATAGATGCGGCATTCCAGAAACCAAGAAGGTATGGAAGAAGATTAGGAAGGACATACTTCAGCTGTCCACAAAGCTAGCTAAGTCCGGAGAAGTGAGGAAGTTTACTCTATTAGGAGCATATCTCAGGAGCGGAGCCATTCTCTCCGTGCTAGGTTACGGGGTGCTCTATGTCATGGCAGTAATGAACCGAGATGTCTTCCTGATGAGCATTGCCTCCAACAAGGTGGTCATATGGACCATGGTAACCATAATACCGATTACGTTTCTAGTGATCGATTACTTCACCAGGTTGCATATAAAGGAAAGCATGCTGACCATGGGTATAGAGGATAAGGCAAAGCTGAAGAGGGTTATCGATAGCCTATTAGAGATCCTAGCTAGGGAGATAAAAGAGAGAGGAGTTAATAGAAAGAAGCTAGCGATGAGTCTATTTCACGACGACTACAAGTATATAGAAGTGAAAAAGAGGCCAGGATTCTTGAGGAGCACTTATGAGGTCCTTCCATCAGATCTAGGGAACCAAGAAGGATAGATCTATCCTTTAGGTTATCTCCGGCTAGCTGATCGGTAAACTACCTGTTTCCTTCGTAAAACATCCATTTAACTATATATCCTACCGAAGCTAACTCTTTCGCATGAAATGCCTGCTTGCTTTTATCACTATGCCTTATTCGATGCGTATTGTGGATTTCACTTTTATTGTTTATTTTTCCTTACGCGTTTGATTATCCATCCTGCTATACCGCTTGGAATTACCTCTCGAGGTATCTCCCTATCTTCTTCACCTTCTTCCTCTTTTATTCTGAATATTGGTTTTATCACTATACCGAATAGACTCAACGCATCATACACGGCGTATCCAGATATGCCCCTGATTATGGCCTCGAGATCCATCGGATATGCCACTTCCACGTAGAGCTTCCCCTTCCTTTCTCCCAAGTATCTGACATCAATCCTATCCTTGAATGCACTTAGGCGGGCCTCGAAGTATTCAAAGGCATCTCTAATCTTATCCTCATCCACGTCCTTCAAGGTGCATCCCTAGCCAATGGATTACCTGATCCCTCACCCTTCTATCTTCCAGAAGCGTTCCAGGCCCTTATCAGGCGATATATCTATTATGAATCCCCTCAGAACTCCAGACATGTACTCGCTTCCCGGGTTGACGACCGGGGTATTCTTTATTTTATCAGAGGCGTAGCTCTCGTGTATGTGCCCATGGAGTCCTATCATAGGCTGATATTTCTCAATGAACTTCCTAACTGATTTGGAACCGACATGAACCATTACAGGAGAGCCCATAGCTGTAACGGGCCTCAGGTTTTTGTCCAGCTTGGGTGCCAAATCCAATCTCGTGTTATAAGGAGGAGCGTGGGTGTTCAGTATTACGTGATCCCAGTCAACTGTCACCTGATCCCTCAGCTTCTCCAGCCTCTTCCATAATCCCTTCTCGCTATCTTCCCTAGGTGTATTCCAAGGAGTTGGATTCACATATTCCATGCTTATCATCTGAAAGCCAGGTAGATGCTGGAATTCCACTGCCTTGCCCAAGGGATATATTATGTTTTCATGCTCCTTCGAGAATTCTATGATTACTGGATCTATGTAAAGCTCATCATCGTTTCCAGGCATTACAACAATCTCTACATCTTTAGGCAGCTTTTCAACGGCCATGTTCAACCATTCCCTTATCCTAGCCGTCATAACTTCCTTAAATAATTCTTCAAGCTTTTTCGGATTTTCTTGGTATTCTTTAACCTCTTCCGGCGTCATCTCAACTGGATAATATCCCATTTCTCTTATCCTTCTTTCCATATCCTTTTTCTCCTCTTCATTGTGTAGTTCCCAGTCCCTTCCAACTACGTGGGCTACCCATAGGCTATCCCCCTTCCTTATGAGCGGTATGACCTGCTTCCCTGTTAGGTCTCCGCAGAACAGCAATATGTCGGCCTTGTGCTGAACTGTCGTATTCAGCCACTTCCTCCAAACCAGTTCGCTCCCATGTACATCCGCTGAGAAGAATATCCTAACCATAATATCTCCTGAACCTTTTCTAGTAGGTGTTATATAAAAAATTGTACCAAATATCTCAACATATTAGGGAAGTACCCACTGCCAGTAACATTCTTTGATTCGTGTCAAGTAAAGCTTATATTATTCCCTGAGAGGAAGGGAAAAGGGATTCTAGTAATCCCGGAAGTGATCCTCATGTCTGAGGGAGGAGGGGTAGTTTTCGTCAGAAGGGCATCCGGTCTAGTGAGGGAAATAGGTCCTACTGCCGCACTCTTCTTCGTTTTAGGTCACGTAATAGGCGGTGGGATCAACTTCCACAGCACGATGGATGCCGTTAAGTTCCCAGGAGCAGATATACCAACAGCCTTCCTCATAGCAGGCATACCTACCATTCTCCTCGCTATATCACTGGCTCTCATGTCGATCATGATGCCTAGGGCTGGTGGAGATTACATATATATAACCAGGGCGATGGATCCTCTGATAGGATTCCTCGCCTCATGGTCCTTCTGGTTCACTGAGGCAATATCCTTCGGTATAATAGGCGCCTTCGATAGCATCTTTTGGGGCATGAGCTTATGGATCTATGGTGCGATGGTCAACGATGCTGGAGCGATGAGCTTAGGGTTATGGATGCAGTCCTTCTGGGGACAGGTCATAATCGGTATGATACTGGTAACTATATTCATAGTCATAGCTCTGTTTGGAACCAAGGCATTGGCAGTGACCATGGACATAATAGTGATCATACCGCTCATCACAGGTTTCATAACTATAGGGTACCTGGCTTGGGGAGCTCTCACCCCTGGCTTGGCTATGGCCCAGTTCAATAAGATATTCGGAGCGGGAGCATGGGATAAAGTATGGAAAGTGGCCTTGAACGCTGGTTATGATAAAGCCAAGTACGCGTTCGCTTCCAATATGAATAGTACGATCCTCTACACGATACCAGCGACATGGGCTTACATAGGTTTCACTGCTCCGGCTTTCTTCGGAGGAGAGATAAAGGAGCCTTCCAGGAGCTTCAAGATAGCCATGATATTCGGTCCGATATTCATAATGTTCTACTACTGGGCCTACGCGGCTGGAGTATGGGGCTCCTACGGTAGCTTCGTATCCGCATACGTGTTTGCATCTGAAAAGGCACCAGACGCCCTTGCTGCTGCTTTAGGAACATCTTCTCCGCCAACACCAGTTCTGCCGTTCTTCGCTGCCATTTTAGCATATCCTAACACGGCTATAATGGTTCTCATCGCTATAACTGGAGCGTTCTGGCTGATGAACGATATACCTGCATTCCTAATGGTTACTAGCAGGCAGATATTCGCTTGGAGCTTCGACAGGTTCTTCCCAGAATTCCTAGCAGATGTAAATGATAGGTTCCACTCCCCGCACTGGGCTCTGTTCGTCACTTGGATCATAGGGCTCATTGGAGTGTTCGCCAATGCATACAACTGGTTCATAGCGCTGGTAGGTACGACGATATTCGCCATATTCAGGTACATATTCGACGGTCTAACTGCGGCAATACTTCCATATAAGCGTCCGGACATATGGGAGAAGGGATTACGCTGGAGATGGGGCTCTGTCCCTGTCCTTACGATACTTGGCATAATAGCCTTCGCATGGTGGGGCTACATATTCTGGTACGCGGTATCGACAATGGATCCGTTAACCGCAGCGACTTACGCAGTCTGGTGGGCGATAGGAATACTGATCTTCGTAGGATACTGGGCTTATAACAAGAGCAAGGGAATAGATCCTCGTACGATATACGAGGAAGTACCTCCAATGTAAGCTCTCCCATCCTTTCCTTTTTTGTTTTTTTGTTCTGTTTTGGTTAATTTTACTTTGTTTTGGCCCGGTATACCCCATCCATTTAGTTCTTTACCTTTCTCTTTTCAGCCGTATCTTACTATCAATTCAATAAAGCTTCACTTCCATATCGGTGCCTCGTGAGAGCAATTAGATTCCATGCGACTAATATTTACCTCAGAGGGGAGAGAAGCTATTCATAGGCATAGGCCAGTTCATAGCACCTATATTTACATTAGGCGCTCTCCAGCATTTATGGGTATCCTGTAGCCCTTTCTAGCCATTCTCTTTAGGATATCGCTAGATAGGATGTCTAAAAAAAGTTGGATGGTTTCCTCACCTATTATCTCCTCTCTTACAGCAAAATCATAGTTTTCCCATAAGATCCTCTCGAAACTCAGGTTAAACAGCTCAGCTACAGGTCTTATGGATATGGTCGCATCGGCTTCTCCCTCAGCAACGGCCTTGCAGGCGGCGGTATGGGTGAAGTATTCCTTGCTATACCCCTTGACCGCACCTCTAACATCCTCTCCTCCAGATAGCTCCATCAGGATCTTATCTATGAGAATTCTAGTTCCTGATCCCTTATTTCTATTAGCTAATCTCATCTCCCCTTTTAATAGGCTTTCAGGGTGGAAATTCCCTCTTCTCCCTTTCCCTTCCCTAAAGACCCATCCTACCTCCCTATCAAACCCCCTGAATAGGGCTATTCCCCTAGGAAACATCTCCTTCACTATTGGGACATTGTACTGGGAAGTCTTGGGATCCATAAGGTGTATCCCAGCTATATCGGCCTCGCCCAATGAGAGGGAAAGCAGACCCCCATAAGATCCAACCCAGTGGACCTCGACTTCCTTCTTTTTCCCCTTCCTAAAGGTCTCCACTATCCTCTCCAGTAGAAGGTCGTGACTTCCCATTATAACGAGATCCGGTCTTCTTATATTCCTTACATCACCCAGGGATCCTCTACTTATCCCATACTTGCTTTCCAGCTTCGAGTATAGGCCGAGGAGGTACTTACCCGAATCCGTTAACTTCGTTCCCCCTCCTAGCTTACCCCCTCTCCTAGGGGCGATTATTTTGCGACCATATCTCCTCTCGATGCCCGTTATGATCCTCCAAGCCTTGGAATAAGGAATCCCCATGAGTTTAGAAGCTGAGAGGAGAGATCCTGTTTTAGATATTGCCCTAAGAAGATGAGCTGATCTTCCATCTAGTATGACCTGATTCCCCTTGAGGAGCTTTATCTCTATCTCTACCTCCAATTCATTACCGTTGCTCATCTTAGCTTTTAGTAGCGCTGTAAATTTAAAATTCTTATCTGATCATGGAAAAGCGATCCCCTATGGAACCATAAATTTAAAAATAATAGGGAGAGCCATAATCGGTTATCCGATATCGGATAACTAGAGAGGTGTTTCTATGTCCTCTATAAAGAAAATTTTATTGGCTTTGATAGTAATTGCTTTTCTTATATCACTGCCATTTCTAATAAGGGGTAAACAAGAGGTAATCACGGTATTTCATGCGGGATCTCTGACGGTACCTCTCCAGAGGATAGCTTCCCTATATCCCGATAAATCAGTTGAGATAAGGCTTGAAGCAAGCGGTAGCGTGGAGGCAGTGAGGAAGATAACTGAGTTAGGTAAGAGGGCAGACATACTGGCATCGGCAGATTATAGGCTCATTCCTAAGATGATGTACCCGAAGTACGCTGATTGGTACGTGATATTCGCTACCAATGAGATAGTTCTCACTTACACTAATAGGAGCAGGTACTCAAATGAGATAAACGAGGATAACTGGCCGGAAATTCTCATGAGGAATGATGTAAAATTTGGTTTTTCAGATCCGAATAAGGATCCCTGCGGATATAGAAGCGTCATGACAATTTTACTATCATCTGGGCATTATAACAAACCATTAGATCAGATATTGGTGAAGGCGACTAATATCGAAGTTAAGGGCATGGAAGCTTGGGTTCCAGATCCTATAGAGGTGAGAGGTAATAACTTGGTTATAAGACCTAAGAGCGTTGAGCTCCTCTCCTTATTAGAAGCAGGTACCCTAGATTACGCCTTTGAATATAAGAGCGTCGCCGTTCAGCATGGGTTGATGTATGTGCAGCTCCCCCCTGAGGTGAATCTGGGATCCCCAAAACTTGCTGATCTCTATTCTAAGGTGAAGGTTCACATATTCTCCGGATCGAAGAGGGAGAAGGTAATCAAGGGGGCTCCGATAGCATACGGGCTTACGGTAACTAAGGTAGCTAGAAATAGGGAACAGGCTCTGAAGTTCGTCAGATTTATCCTCACTAAAGGACTTGATGTGTTTGAGGAGTCTGGTCAGCCTCCTGTGAAGCCGCCTTTAGCTTATGGAAATGTTCCAAGCGAAATAAGGAGTGTAGCAGAGGTGAAGCCTTGATTGCCCAGCCTCAGAATGATCCAAGGTTTCGCTGCTCTGGCCATCCTCCTTATACTTTTCATATTAATCCCTCTAATGTCCCTCTTAGTAGGTACATCTCCCCAGGAGGTAGCCGCATATGGATTCGATGAGGAGGCCCTTCATGCTCTCTACATTGGAATTTCAGCTTCAGTTATAGCTACAGTGATTCTCATAGTTTTAGGAGTTCCCTTGGCATACCTGCTAGCGAGGAGGAAATTTAAGGGTAGCGATCTCGTGAAGGCCCTTGTAGACCTCCCTTTCGTAATTCCCCACGGAGTTGCTGGCATTTCGCTACTAGTCGCGTTCAATCCCAGAACCGCCATCGGATCTCTCCTCTCTAATCTCGGTATAAAGCTGGAGGATTCTTTCTGGGGAGTAGTAGCTGCTATGGCTTTTGTCTCAGTACCTCTCATGATAGATGCGCTCGTTGATGGATTCTCAGGAATAGATGTGAATTTAGAATACGTTGCAAGGAGCCTTGGTGCATCTGAATCATCGACTTTCTGGGAAGTAACCCTCCCCCTAGCATCTAGATCCTTGGTGACGGGATCTTTACTCTCTTGGGCTAGGGGTATGAGCGAGGTAGGTGCTTTGCTTATCGTTGCTTACTACCCTAAATCAATAAACGTGCTCATAATGGAGAGGTTCTGGACTTACGGGCTTCAGGTAGCGAAGGCAACAGCTATCCCTCTGCTTGCTATAAGCCTGACTACGTTCGTTTTCATTAGAAGGTTCTCGGGGAGGAAGTAATTTGATAGAGATAGAGGGGTTAAGCGTCGATCTAGGGGAGTTCAAGCTCGATGACGTTAACCTATCCGTTGGGGAAGGGGAGTATATGGTTATCATGGGTCCATCTGGAGCTGGTAAGACGATCCTTCTTCAAGCAATTCTGGGGATAGCGAGGCCTGAGAGCGGTAGAATACTCGTGGATGGGATGGATGTTACTGGACTGCCACCCGAGAAGAGAGGCCTAAGTTACGTTCCTCAGAACTACGCTCTATTCCCTCATATGACGGTCTACGAGAATATAGCCTTTGGACTGAGGGTTAGGAGATATGAGGATTCCTACATATCCTCAAGGGTCAAGGAGATATCTGAAGTTATGGGCATAGGAAACCTGCTCCATAGAAAGCCGAGTACGCTAAGTGGAGGAGAGCAGCAGAGAGTTGCGCTGGCAAGGGCCCTAGTTGTGAAGCCCAAGGCCTTGCTCCTAGATGAACCCCTCTCCGCACTGGACAAGATAACTAGATTGGAACTGCAGCGATTCCTGAAGAGGGTACATTCTGATATGAAATTCACGGCAATTCACGTGACCCATGACTTCTTAGAAGCGAGCTACTTGGCTGATAGGATGGCAATAATGTTCAGTGGGAGGATATTGAGGGTAGGTACATTGGAGGATATAATGGCCCATCCAGGAGATGAGAGGGTCGCTCGCTTCATAGGTGGAGAGAATATCTTCCGTGGAAGGATAGTGGATAGTAAGGAAGGTCTTACAAGGATTAGAATAGGTGAATTAGAAATCTTCTCCATATATAGCGGAAGTGGGGATGCTCTCGTGATTATCAGACCAGAAGACGTATATGTACATGGAACGTTAGAGATAGGGAATATAAGTGCCCGCAATATCTTTAAAGGAACTGTAGAAGAGGTGGAATTCAGAGATCCAGCCTATTTGGTCACCTTTAATGTGAAAGGAATCCCTGTCAAATCTGTAGTGACTAAGCAGGCTTTGGAAGAGTTATCAATTGTCAGGGGTAAGGAGTTTACCCTCTCGGTGAAAGCAGCAGCTGTGAAGGTAATTTCAAGCTGACAGCAGCTGCCCTTTAAGGACGCGTAGGATTTCATGGGCCTACTCAGTTTTTACTTAACTTAACTTAATGCCTAAATTATTTATTTAGTTAATCAGAGATCTCATAGTTGAGAAATGGATGGGAAATGGAAGTGGCTAATAGATCCCGTCGCTCGCAGGCTCAATGATCTAGTCTCTATAGTGGTGTTCGGCTCATTCGCGAGGGGGGATGTTAGAGAGGGGAGCGATTTAGACGTTCTCATCGTGGTGAGGAACCTTCAGGGAGACAGGTTGAGGTTATCAGCAACTCTGTCAAGATCAATCGATCCCCCACCGGGCTTTCCAAGGCCTATCTCGCCGGTAGTCTTGACGGTAGATGAAGTGAAGATGCATCCCCCAATACTCCTCGATATGGTCGAGGAGTCAATAATAGTTTACGACCGTGATAACTTCATGAGGAAGCTATTGGAAGGACTTAGGAGAAAGCTCACTGAGATGGGAGCTAGAAGGATAAAGACAGAAAATGGATGGTATTGGATTCTCAAGCCTAATGTTAAGCTAGGAGAGGTAGTAGAAATTTGATAAACTTGGAAATGGCCGCAGATTATCTTAAGCGCTCTCTTTCATGTCTAGAAGAAGCTAGAGCTGCGCTAAGCAAGGAGGATTATCCCCTATGTGTAAGAAGATCGCAGGAATCCTTGGAAATGGCTGCTAAATCTTTGCTCAGAGCCTTAGCCATTGAGTATCCGAGATCCCATGATGTAGGTCCTGTCTTGCTATCTGTAAAGGATAGGCTCCCTGAGGATCTGATGATAAATGTGGAGGAGCTTGCCTCTCTTGTTTCAGAGCTGGCAGCGATCAGGGGACCAGCTATGTATGGATACGAAGGAAAGGGCATTCCTGCCTCTAAGGTGGTCACGGAGAGTTATGCTAGGGAGGTATATGAGAAGGTCTCCATTCATGTCACCAATATCGCAAAATATCTGATTCCCATAATTAGAGATGAGGGATTTTGGGATGAATAGATTATTTTATTTAAGAGTCTTTTAAAGCAGATGAGCCATAATGCTGTTTTTATCTTTATTTACTTTACTCTACTCTATTTCATTTCATTTTATTTAGACCAATAGACGGTATGCTCTTCCTAAGACCCTTACCTACCTATAATGGAGAGTATTTTATCTATCATCCTTTTCGCTTCATCCAGCTGCTTCCTTGCCTCTTCTTTTGATATCAGATCGTCCCAGTGATCTGCTCTGACGCGCACTCTATGCATACTATCGAACTCAGATACATCTTCGGGAAACCACCTGCCCATGAGAGCAAGCCTGCTTCTGTATCCTCTGGGTATATTTCCCTGCCTCTTCAGCGAAAGGGCATTAATTGCGTTTTCCACGGCAAAATATGAGGCACTAGCTGATTTTTCGTTGCATCCCTGTGAGAGGTCTACTTCCGCCTGATGAAGTAGGATCCTAGACTTTCTTGCGAAACTCTGTGGAGATCTTGCCTTCAACTTCCTCCTCTCCCACCACCAATGGAGCTATTTGATCCTCCGGCTTCAGATCCCTGCATGATTCGATTGCGAGTTTAATTGCGAGTTCCTGATCCTCCGGCTTGGCGTTCTTCAACACTATGAGTGC
>JAOZGJ010000027.1 GCA_027491785.1 Thermoproteota archaeon
GGTAATTCATTTTTCACTATTTCCCACACAATTTCGTAATCAACTCCGTGATAAAAATGAATGATTTTATCACGGGTTTTCGCCATTGAGGACCAAGGAATCTCCGGAAACCTTTCCTTTACTCCTCTTGGTAACTGTTTTGATGCCTCTCCTATTACCTCAATCTTCCTCACAACAGCACTTGCTGTTTTATCGTCACTTATCATATCATCAAAACCCATACCTTCTGTAAATTCCTCAATTTTCTCAATTGCATCAATTATATCTTTTATATAAAGACTGGCTCTTCTCTTCATCTTCATACCGGTACAACCTCCTTTAACACGTCGTCTTTTATTTCCTTTCTCAAAAGTTTTGCTCTTACAAGGTCAACTTTGCATCCAAGCAATTTTTCAAGTTCATCCCATAGCTCAAAGAACTTAAAACCAATAGGCCTTTCAATCTCAACCAAGATATCTACATCGCTTGTCTCACTCTGGCTGTTTCTTGCATAGGAACCAAAGATCCCAATAATTACAACTCCATACTTTTCTCTTATTTCCTCCTTCCGTTCTGTAAGTAACTTTTTTATCTCTTCAATTGTCTTCATAAGAACAACCTCCTCAGGTGGAATTTGGTGAGGGTGGAAGGGAGACTTCAAAATCAAAATTCTCCTGAAAGTTATATTTCTCCAGCATCCTGCTATGGAAGATCATGATTGATTCAAAATAATCCCAAACTATTAGTAAAACCCGCCTTAGAAATGCATAAGCAGCACTTCCTCGTTCATTATCCCGTGCACGGGAAGAGTTAAAGTAATCAACTATTCTTGCTTCTCTTTGCCTCAAATAACTCACCATAGCTCCTATATAATACTCATCGTATTCCTTACCCAGCATCTTCTTATAAGTCTGTCTTACTCTTTCTGTAAAATGCAATTAAAGCAATCTAGTGAGAGTTGAAGAGGCCGCTGTATATATTCAATAATAGTTTCGAATGGAAAGAGGGCCTTTCTGCCTTCTTCCTTTTTCTTCTGGTGTTGATTAATCATCACAGATTTGTTCCTCGCTTCCCGCCGTGAATCTACCTTAAGAGAGAGTATGAGGTACACTACAGCAAATCTTTAACCTTATCGGTAACACAATCATTTAACCGTTGAGATTTGTATAGAAACCCTCCCTTAACTTTTTGTACTATTAACTTGTTTCTGCTCCCTTTAGCTTACAAAATTAGAGGTTTAACTCAGTTCCTTAGGGATCTAATTTAAATGAGCTTGAGAAGTCAAACTCAGCAGACCTCTCGCTGAATAAGAATTTTTAATCCTAAGAGTATCTATACTTGGTGAGAGGCCATGAGCTGGTGGTATTACTGGTGGCCTTGGATATGGTGGGGAGGGAGAGGTAGGGGCTGGTGTTGGTGGTTCTTCATCCTTCCAATGCTGAGCGGGCAGTATCCATACGCTACGCCATGGTTCCCATTCTGGCCACCCTATTCCTCCGAGAAGGAATATCTAGAGAGACAGAGGGATTACCTGAAGAGGGAGCTTGAGTATATAGAGGACAGGCTAAGGAAGCTGGGATCCCAATAAGCACACTTCCTCTTCTCTTTTTTGGGCAATGCAGCACTTCAGTTTCGCTGGTAGTATGTTGGTGTCGAAATGAAGCTCAAATTGATAGATGTGAGTCCCCTAGAAGCCCTCTCAATAGTTCAGTTTGTCGAGGATGCATCAAAGCGCCTAGGCATCGAAGACTTCACCTTGGTGCTGTTGAGGGGAGAAGGTAATCTGAAGAAGGAGTTAGGAGATAACTGGACTCCGGAAACTGCAGATTTTTATGCACTTCACATAGCCTTAGATACCCCTACAGTTTATGTGAGGCTTGACTTAGCTGATAGAGATCTCCTCACTTCAGCCATATATCATGAGCTCGGGCATGCACTCCTTCACGGCTCGCCTGAGTATTATAGGATCCCAGTCCCGCTTTCCCTCCTGAAGCTCGGATCCCTTGCCACTCGCATCCTCTACCTCCTATCCATCGCTGTGAAGGACTTCGAGGTGTCGAGACTGCTCGCTTCTAGGGGATTATCAGAGACTCAGAATCCCTTATTAAGGGAGATGCTTCGCCCCGAACCTATTCCTTGGGACATCCTTGGGAGGGAGGAACTAACGCTGGCCTTAGCTTCTTCTATGAAATCAATCATGTTCTCCATTCCATTAGTTAACGAAGGAACCATCAAGCGCTCCCTCAAGGTTCCAGACCAGCTCCTTCAAATGGCCCTCAACCTGTCGAGGGAAATGGGTTACGATACAATGGAGAACATAAGGCTCGCCTCAGCTAGATTTCTCGAATTGGTGATGCATTTTTCACTTATGAATTAATCCAAGAATTGAAGCGCATCGATACCATCGGAGTGCCATCTCGCTATAGGGAGTTGAATGCCATCGTCACACCCTTCCGTTCATGAGAAGCCTATCTACCATGGAGTAATACGGCCTTGAACTCATCTAGGGACAGGTTCATTAAATTTTTTCTGCTTTCGTGGGTATAACAGCTGATGGACAGATTAGTGGTACTCGTAGATAACGAGCCAGGTGAGGGGCTCAGATCCGAATGGGGTTGGAGCATTTACATAGAAACCGATAGATGGAAGTCTCTCTTCGATGCAGATACTAATCCAAGAGTCCTGGAGCATAATACCAGGGCCTTGGGCATTTCCCTCAGTGATTTAGACTTCTCCATCCTGAGCCACCATCATGGAGATCACTACGGCGGTTTTGAATATGTAGGGAAAGTGAAGCCGGGACTCATGGTGTACGTTCCTCCTGGGAGAGTTGAGTACCTGAGAAACTGGGGACTCAACCCGGTACCAGTTTACGAGGCGGAAAGGGTCACCGATAATGCTTGGCTAACGGGACCTATGGGCTCCAGCATATGGGGGATTCAGGAGCAGGCACTTGCCCTCTATGTAGAGGAAAAGGGATTAGTTGTGGTAGTCGGGTGCTCTCATCCGGGGGCAGATAAATTGGCATCTAAGGCGATAGAGGTCAGCGGTATCGACGACGTATACATGGTCATCGGGGGATACCACGGACCATCTGCGAGGACCCTCGATAATCTAGCTAGGTTAAGCAGGTACGTATGCCCCGCTCACTGCAGCGGGAGGAGAGCTAAAGATTATGTGAGGAGGAAATACCCAGATCAGTACTGCGAGGTCAGGACAGGGAGCGTATTTGTACTTTAGGCTACAAGTTACATATAGCATTCCATTCCGAATAAATTCTTATAATTTTTGGTAAATCGCGTGTAATTTTAGAGATTTTTAGCTTTATAACATATATTGTGTAAACACTGCTGAAGGTGTGCTGGAAGGGCTCTATAGAAGATCAAAAGGCGTATCTCCATTGAATATTGTAGTGGAGAATCAAGCAGAATGATCGAACAAAGGCTAGAGTCACTGATAAGAGGACTACGGGCGATTTCTATCTTCACCTCGCCTCAGATTCCTAACACCACTCCCAATTAACGCGCGGCTGGAGATCACCGGTCAGCGTGAAGCTAGGGTATCCAATTGCTCCAAAAGGTCTCGGATGAATGTGGTCGAAATACGGATCTTCATTTTGAGAACAACTCGGAAGTAGAGATGACCTCAATCTCCTGTTTCACCCTTTTTGCAAGTCTCTCGTCATCTGTTACCAGTGTGAGACCATTCTCGCTGGCGTAAGTGAAGTAAGAGGAGTCATAAACGGTCAACCCGTATTTGACAGCATTCGCGAATACCTTACCTTCGAGATCATCAATCGTCCTGACCTCGATCACATCGAATATCCCTAGCAGTATCTCCACGTATTCATTCACGAGATCCCTGCTTATCCTCCTGAGCAGGAAGTGTTCCTTCCACAGGGCGTTCAAAGATTCGTAGAGAGCTAAATCCAAGGTGCAGCCCTCGCTCAGGATCCTCAGATCCCCCTTCTTGATCAGGTTGACTATCGAGGATGAGTCGAACAGATACCTCAATCTATCTCTCCCTGTCCTCGCGTATCAGCCTGACTACCTCTTCATCGCTTATATCGGGAAGTCTCTTCCTGAGCCTTCTAGCTCTCTTCTCCAGCTCCTCGAGCAACCTCTTCCTGACCTCCTCCTCCAAGGCTCTCCTCATCAC
>JAOZGJ010000030.1 GCA_027491785.1 Thermoproteota archaeon
CGGGTGAACCTGATGACTGTCTCCCCGAAGGAGAACTTAGATCCGTCGGCGAACCTCAATTTGAACTTATCACCGTCGTATTCCGTTACCCTGGGGTATTCTCTCCACCTGTCCACCCTTCTGAGGAACCACCTCATACCCTTCTCCAGCAGCTCCTTCTTCCTCTTCCAGTAATCTGCGTAGTCTAAACTCATGGCGTGGGGGATCTCCTCCAGAGGGTCATCAACTTCCACCTCAGATGGAGGATCCATCATATCGCGTAGATCCCTCCCGTCCATCTCGAATAAGTTGGCGAGGAAGTGGAGGGCCCTCTCTCGTTGTGAGTCATTTATATAGGCGTTGGGAGACTTAGCCAGTATTAGCCTGCCCTCGTAGAAGGATCCCTCGAAGTCCGTGTAGTGATCGTAATGATAATGGGTTATCAAAACGGCTTTGCTGTCCCTTACGGCCTCAGATATGGCTTGATATCCCTCCCTCAACCACCTTTCCTTCATATCCCATGTAGCTGGGAAGGATGGGTGCATTATCGCCACTCCCGGATCTACTATAAGGGAGATCTCAGGTGTCCTGATCACTGTGCAGAAAGACTTGGCGCCCAGTGAATCTGCCCATACAGGCTTTATCTCGATATGCTTTCGGGATCCTAAGGGTTCCATCGGTAATAATGCTGGGATGTAATCGATAACCTTTCCCATCAGCTGCCCCACAAATCTCAACGGAGAGACCTTTGAAGACATATATTTCGCTTCTCCTCTTATCGCTCCGGATTGCCTATACTCTAGGTTGGCACTAGAATCGCAGATAATGAAGGAAATTCTACGAAAATAACTTACCTTACCTCAGGACTGTCAGTCAGGGACTCAGCAGGTCACGAGACTAAGATTGAGCAGTGATGCCAGTAAGCCCTTAACTATATAGAGAAAACGCACTAAAGTTAAGGTAAGGTGAAATGGGATGGCCTCTGGATCGAGGCAAACCCATAGCGGATTCGCCATGGCAAGCCTGAGAGGAAATAACATGGGTCTGCCTGAAAACCATGTCTCAGTGATAAGCTCCGATATGTGGTTAGATAGACCTCATGGTGCCTCGCTAATAAGGATATTTGAGAAACTGGCAGAGATAAGGAAATGGAACATTGATCTATTTATCTTCTCTACAAAGAAGACTGAAGAAAAGAGGAACTTTCTTCAAATACATGGTCTGGAGATTCCCGGGAATCTAAAGGAGAGTAGCTATTCCTACTACCTTTACACGATGAATAAATCAATTAAGCTCATGAGAGAACTAGGTGGGGCAATAATATTTGACTATCCCCTGATCCCTTCTTTCATGGTCGCGAAGTTACTTGGCAGGAATCTCCATGGCATCGCTTTAGTGCTAAGCAGGCCCATCTATAATAAGCCTCTGCATCCGAAGAACTTGGCTTACAGGGCTTCATTGCTCTTAGGAAGACTTTTCGTAAATAGATTTACGGCTATAACACCTTTTGAGGCTAAAGAAATAGGTAAGCTCACAGGAGAGAATAAAGTTGTTGTGATACCCTCGGTACTAGCACATGAATTCTTGGACCCCCCCGAGAACTGTAAAGATCTTCTCCAGGAATATCTTGGCGATTCTCTAGAATTCATTGAATCAGAAGAAAAGCTCTTACTCTATCATGGAGTATTAGATGAGAGGAGAGGAATAGAGGAGATACTTAGAAGCTTTTCTGAAGCTTTCAGAGAAAGAGGTATATCCCTTGGATTTTTAGGGAAAGGCCCAGCTGTGTCGTTGGTGATAAGATACCAAGAGAGGAATACCGGAATCAGGTACTTAGGGAGTGTCCCTTTATCAGTAGTTCCTTGTGTAATCAGGCTCGCTTCGGTAGGAATTGCTTGGTTACCCGATGAACCGAGGTGGAGATATCAGCTTCCTACTAAGGTCTTGGAATTCATGGCCATGGAGAAGCCCTTCATAACTAATAGCTTGCCTGGGATCTTGTGGGCTGTAGATAAGTGTCCTTTAGCAATCTATCAAAGTGATATGTCTCCTAAAAGCTTAAGAGAATCCGTGAGTAAAGCTTTAGGATCGAGAGATCCTAGTAATCTATGTAGGAGGAGAGCTTCGTCGTTTTCGGCTAATAAAATTGCCAAGTTATTGGGAGATTTGATTGAGTCCATCTTAACACCCTGACTAGATGCTAAGCATGTGACTTAGATTAGATTGGCTAAAGATTATATTGTCAGCGAATTCATATCGGACATCGATTAATTTCGAGGGCATTACCGAAATCTTCAGAGTAGATGTACCTTTAATCTATCCGCGGTTCACATCAAGCAAAGCAGAAGATGCGAAATAATAACGGAGGCAACATGTATATGCATATATCCACGAGAAAACAGGAAAAAAGTTTTAAGGATAGATTCTTCGGTCCATATGGCCTGATAACGTACGGATGATATAGGAAAGAGGCTGGGGTACTCGGAGATGGCTAAAGCATCTAGGATTATGTGTATATTAGCACAAATAGCATCAGTAACATATATTCTGCTAGATCTCGCGTTTCAGGAAGTCAATCTAGGCTCGCTTGGGGTTGCCATTCTAGTGATAACCGTATGCTTAGCTGGGCTCTCTAAGGATGAGGCTCGAAAGCCAAAGGTTAGAACGATTCACTTGCTCTTTCTAGCTTTAATTATGCTCATATCATCTCTATTTACTTCTATTTTGCCCTATGTACTGCTCATCGTCTACCCTCTGGCAATCTACCTATCGATAGACGGGGATCCTTATACTCTCCTAGTGTCTGTAGTACTGCTGTTCACTATTGTGAAGATATTCTCAGCTAATCTGTTCCTGTTTGGCATAGACACTACACACCATACTGCGAGAGTAATGAAGATCATGGTAGAGGGGAGGCTAACTCCCATAGAATTTGTAGATCGTAGATACCAGTTCCTTCCATTTTACCACATATATAGTGCTATTTTCTCGGAAATCACCAATATTCAACCAGCATTCCCCTTTATATCCTCCTTCTTAACTTATGGAATTCTAGGTCTGATAGTAGCTCCTTACCTAATCTCAAGGACCATCGGGGAAAGTTCCCTAGTTACGGGTCTCTTACTCACCGGTCTCCCGCTAGCTTTCGTACTCGTGGTCTCTCCAATACCTGAAGCATATTCTCTGGTTTTATGCCTTATTTTCTTTTCCCTATTCCTTAAGCCCCATTATAGGGGAAATATAATTGCTCTTCTCCTGCTTTCTGCTTCTTCGTTTTTCTACCATCCAGTTCCAACTTTCATTTTTATCCTGATATCCATACTCCTCTCTCTAAGACCTCATGCTCCACAGGGTAGAAACAGCAGAATCTCCCTCCTATTGACGTTTGTAGTGCTATTAGGCATATTATCTTACTCTTACTTGATAGGCCTCTTGAACAACTTTCTATCCTTGGTCGAGCGCATTAGGCTTTCTACCATAAGAGATATCTTGGCACTTAGGATAGTCTCATACTCTGTAGACCTCAGTAGTCCAATTAACTCGTTCCTCATGCTTGTTGACTACGCATTAATTGCAGCATTAGCATTAATCTCCTTGAGAAATAGGAAGCAGATATTGACTTTCCTCTTCTCCTTAACATTAATTCTCCTTAGCTTCATCTTTTCATTTGCGTTCTACACCGCATCCTTCTATCGCTACTTTGGCACTCCAACCTTATTCCTTCTGGCAATTCTTGCTGGACAGGGTCTGAGGAGAATTAGTTACAAGAGGTATTGGAAGTTCCTAACTCCCATACTTATCGTAATCTTTACATCTAGCTCTGTGATAGGGGCGTTAATCCCTCCAGGTCGACCATTATCACAGGATACAGCTTACCTTTTCAAGGGAATTCCTAGAGAGCCTGATGTAATGACAAGCTCTTTCGTAGGGCGGTATGCCTCAGGTATCATATTCACTGATTATAGGATAGAACCAGCTGTGAAGTATTACACAGCTATTTACGGAAGCAAACTCAAGATAGGGTCTTTTTCCCCGAGGAAAAATGGCTTCAAGGCTCTAAGTAAGATAATAGAGGGAAGAACAACTTTCTTGAGGAAGAATTCTTTGATTGAGATGAAGATCATAGGGCTTAGAGATCTAAGGGATTTAGATCACTTTATACTGGAGAAAGGAATATGCTATTCCTCGGGAAGAGACTTTATTACCTTGCCCTGACGTCCTGTAGCAACTACTGGCTAATTAGCTAGATCGCAAACTACCTGTCTGACATGCTTTCACACAATAATAGTACTTACTTGCATCTAGTGGATGAACTTAGCTTCCCTCTTCCCTACATCCCTGATTAACTTTCTAAGGGAGGGATTCTCAGTGACTCTCCTCATCTCCAATGATAGCGAGTTTCTCCGCTTTAAAGACCTGAATCCATGGTTTGCACTGGAAATAGGCATCTCAGAAGCCCTAAAGGATTTTAGAGAAGATGTAATAGACCTGTTTGAAGCAATAGAGCCAACTTCCATGGGAGAGGTGCTCGCCTCCCTATCCACATTGACGGCCACTATCATGGCTTCATCGACTTTCCTCCCCAGGCTCTATACCCTCCTTCTCCTTCCCTTAATCTAATATAGCTTGCTCGGTCCAGCAGCTAGCAGCAGGCTACCGATTTTATGGACCTAAGCTCCTCTGCGAGTTTCTCCACCTCCTCCACAGTATTATACAGATAGAAACTCGCCCTTACAGTCCCATCAGGGGCTCCAAGACGTCTATGCAGGGGGTGTGCGCAGTGAAGGCCGGTTCTCACCGCTATTCCCTTGGAATCCAAGAGAGCGCCTACCATGTGGGGATCCATTCCCTCCACATTGAACGCCAATATCCCTCCCCTCTTCTCCACATCCCTCGGCCCATATAAGATCACATTTCCTATTTCCGAGAGTAGTTTCAATCCCCTGGCTGTTAGCTCCTTCTCATGCCTCCTCACCTCATCCATCCCAACTTTCATCAGGTAATTGGCCGCCTCAGCCAAGCCTATCCCACCAGCTATGTTTGGAGTGCCACCCTCATACTTCCAGGGGGAGGGAGCCCACTCCTGCCCCTCCAGAGTCACATCCCTTATGGTCCCACCTCCCGGTTTCGCAGGAAACATCTCTTCCAGAAGTTCCTTCCTGCAGTAAAGCACACCCGTACCGGTAGGCCCCAGCATCTTGTGGCCTGAGAATGCTAGGAAGTCTACATCCAGCTTTTTAACATCAACTGGCATGTGAGGAACCATCTGGGCACCGTCCACCAGCGCTACGGCCCCATTCTCATGGGCCAGTCTTATCACATCCTTCACATCTGGTATGGCTCCCGTGACGTTCGACATTCCGGATATCGCAACTATCTTTGTACTCCCATCTATCTTAGCCTCCATCTCATCCATGAGAGGAATTCCATCCTCATCCACATCGACGTACGCTACTTTAGCTCCCCTTATCTCAGCCACGGCCCTCCAGGGGAGCATGTTGCTGTGATGCTCCATGACCGTGGTGACTATCTTGTCTCCCTCCTTCAGGTTACGGAGGGCCCAGCCCCAGGCTACCGTGTTTATGGCATCTGTGGTATTAGAGGAGAACATTATCTCCTCGAACTCGGCGTTTATGAACTTGGCCAAGGTCTCATGGGCTTTTTCATAGAGCTCTGAGGCCTCCCTGCTCAGGTAATGTATTCCTCTATGGACGTTCGCATTTAACGTCATGTAGAAATCCCTCACAGCTTCTATCACCTGTCTAGGTTTCTGAGTCGTAGCAGCGTTATCGAAGTAGATGAGAGGGTAACCATTCACCTCCCTCTTAAGTATGGGGAAGTCTTCCCTTATTCTCGGATCCAAGGTATCACCTCATAACATAACCATAGTTTTTATAAATACTAAAAGCTTATGGGCCGAGAGGAGATAAGATCTATTTAGCATCTCACTTCACCAGTAAGAGTATTGCCAAATCACCGCCGTTCGATAGGATCTCACTTCTAGCCCCGTAGGCTTTAGCTAGGGCCATGACCGACTCCAAACTGAAGCGGGATCTCTCCACAGATACTAGGATACCCTCTCCCTCCCTTAGCTTAGTGAGCAGACTTGAGAGCTTTATGAGGGGTATGTAGTTGCACTTGTAACGCTTCCTAGTCATCGCAACCTTTCCAACAAGCTTCAAGTTCTTAGGGATCTTAAACCTCCTATCTTCAGCCACATCCTCGCCATCCGGCTTTTTCATCTGGTATATATGTATGGATTATCATATAAATTTAATTTCAGTTAATTAAGTAGCTAGCTCAAGCATTTGCGATTCTAGTAATTACATGGCTGCCTCCGCATGACCTAGGCTTCTATTCCATTCCTCAGCTGCTAATAAGTCGAAGTGAAAGTGAACAGGGAAGGAAGAGAGAAGGAGGAGGTATTTGGGTGCTATTTCAAGGAGATGGGTAGAATGATTTGAGGATTGAAAAGCTGTTAGAGGCCATTGAGGAGAGCATAGGATCCCTTGAGAATGAGATAGAGAGCAGGGGAATAGATAAGCTGCTGAGTGGCAGGTTCAAATTGCTTGCAGTGCGCTCCCTGCAGATCTCCTTTCAAGCGCTAATTGACCTTGGCTCTCACCTCGTCTGAGGCATGTGTGCCGTCTAACTACTCTGAGGTGCCGAAGATCCCTCAAGAGATGGGTTGGATGATAGCGAGAGCAAGCTGTTCAGGAAGATAATTAGTTTCCGCAAGTGATCGTCCATCAACACGTGGGAGCTGATCTTGAGCTGGTCAGAACGGTGTTGAAAGTGAATATAGTAACCCGCTCCACCTAGCCCTCAAGATCGCCAATTGGTCAGAGGATAGGTTGGATCCATGAAAGCTAAAGGATCGCATGAACAAGAAGGCCTTCTCGATACTTCCTCCAGAGGCCCTTGCTTTCTCACGCATGACCAATTTCGACATCCATTACACCCGGCTATTACACGATCACCGCTAGGAACTCCGCCACATTATCCTCATCTATAATCAGCACATCCTTTGGATATCTCTTATGTGGCTTCCCTAATTTGACCTCGACCTTCATTCCATCGGCTAGGATGTCCACTTCGTATCCATTCCTCCAGTAATGGATATGGCCGAACCTCCTGTACAGGTGTTCCTGAACCACCCACTCGTAGAGGGCGCTGGGAAGGAAACTGACGCCAGTCCATTCAGCCAGAACTCTTGCAATGAATGGGTCTCTGAAGAAGTATTTCCTCTCCTTCCTCCATTTGACCACACCAGCTTCACTGAAAGGAGCCTCTCCTAAGATCATTAGGCCCATTAACAACTCCAAGTAATCGCGAACCGTCTTGTAAGACAAGCCTACATCGGTACCTATTGAGCTGTAGGAGACAGGAGATGGAGCTTTCCTCATAAGGGAGCCCAGTATTCCAGCAGTGAGGGAAGGGCTTCTCCCTAGTCTCAGCAGCTCACCGATAATGGATCTCAGGAAGGACTCCTCAGCTGCAGGATTCCTATTTATTGAGAGAGGAAAACCACCTACTTCCATATATTCTCGAAAAAGCTCCCTCAATCTGCCCCTAATAGGGAGAAGTCTCGCCATATCTCCCTCCAGATCACCTGTCCTCTTGATCTCAACTCCCTTCACCCTCAGGAACTCCCTGAAGGAGAGAGGTAGCGCCTCTACCTCTACTCCCCTACCCATTCTCCCCGGGAATAGTTCAACCTCGCCCCTGAGCCTTAGGGATGAAGAGCCTGTGAGCACGAGGACATCGTTCTCAAAGACTCCCACATCCACATATCCCTTGATGAGCCTCCACCATCCCTCGAGGCTAGTCACCTCGTCTATGAGGATGAAACTAGAGTCGTAACCCTCCTGCTTACGCATCCCCATGTACTCATCTATGGTCTTCCTGAAGAGGTCGAGGTTCCACATAAGATCTAAATCCATGAACAGTATTTGCAGCGGATCGATACCTCCCCTTAGAAGCCTCTCCACTAAGAGGTGGAGTCCTGTGGTCTTTCCCACCTGCCTGGGCCCTATAACTAGGTTGAGAGAGTAGGGCTCCAGGACGATCTCATCTAGCCAACTCGGGATCCATCTTATCCTCCTCCTTCTCCATTGGGAGAGGATATAACTTTCTTCTCCTCTCCACCAAGGATTCTGCCTCTCCAATGCAGTCATTAGAAGTATTACTTCTAATTAATATTTAAATCATTAGAAGTATTATTTCTAATGAGATCCCGGTTTTTCCATCCTCCAATATTGGGCTGAACAATC
>JAOZGJ010000043.1 GCA_027491785.1 Thermoproteota archaeon
TCACGGTGGTGCTTCCAACTCTCAATGAGGAGAGGGCCATAGGCAAGGTGATAGACGAGCTCCTTGCGGAGGGATATACAAACATCTTGGTCGTCGATGGCTACTCCACGGACAAGACCGTTGAGATAGCGAGGAGTAAAGGGGTTAAGGTGATCTATCAGAAGGGAAAGGGGAAGGCCGGAGCAATAAAGACAGCCATAGAAACTGTTGAGACACCCTACATCCTCGTCATGGATGCTGATAGCACATACAGCCCTAAGGACATAGAGAGAATGCTCATACCGGGCTATGATGAGGTGATAGGCATGAGGAAGGATAGGAGCAACATACCACTGCTACACAGGATAGGTAACAAGATAATAAGCTCCACTCTGAGCCTGCTGGTGGGACGGAGGGTAAGCGATCCATGCAGCGGGATGTACCTGCTGAGGACCGAGGCAGCTAGGAAGCTGGAGATATTATCTGAGGGCTTCGACATAGAGGCGGAGATCGTCGGGGAGATGCTGACTCAGGGAAGGGTAATGGAGGTTCCGATAAGCTATGGGAAGAGGGAAGGAGAGAACAAGCTGAGGAGCTGGAGGGACGGCCTGAGGATAATGCTGACGGTCTTCAAGGTGGCATGGCTCTACAATCCGGTGTTCTTCCTCTCTGCAGTAGGTTCGATCCTAGCCATCCCAGGTATGATCATACTTTTCTGGCAGCTCTACATAAGGTACCTCTATGGAGCGGAGAAATGGTCGCTGGGCTGGGCCTGGCTCGGTCTCATCCTCCTAGTTATAGGGCTACAAGCCTTTACGGTAGCTACAATATCCCTCCTCCTTAAGAGGCTTGAGAGGAGGATACTCCGTTCTTATGCCACCGAACCATGAACTTCGGTTATTGCAGCCCTTCCAGGATCCTGAAGTAGTTATATCTCAATCTAACCTAACCTAACTAGCTGTGCCACGATTCAAGATGAGGAACAGATCATTGGGTTTCGGGTGGAGTAGAAATTTCAACATGGAAATATTTAACTTAATAAAATAAAATAAGATCAGGGCTCCAGATGGGATTATGATCGAGCAGATTGCCAGGAGAATAGATGAATTAAGGGAAGAGATGATCTCGTCTATGCTTAAAATGATCCCTCACGGAGGAATTGGCCCTGAAAATGGTGGAGATGGTGAGTTAAAGAAAGCCGAGTATCTCCAAGAACTAATCGAGGGAATGGGGTTCCAAGTTGAGAGGATAGATTCTGAGGATGAGAGAGTTCCATCTGGGGTGAGGCCAAATATAATTGTCAGATATCCTGGGAGAAGCAACAGAAACCTGTGGATCGTCAGCCACATGGACGTGGTCCCACCTGGAACTGGATGGACTACAGATCCCTTCAGACCAGTGGTGAAGGAAGGTAGGATCTATGGAAGGGGGACCGAGGACGATGGGCAGGGGATAATATCTTCCATATATGCCCTGAAGGCCCTATCCGACCTGGAGATAAGACCTGAGCTTAACGTGAACCTGGCATTAGTGTCCGATGAGGAGACAGGCAACAAGCATGGAATCATCCACCTGATATCTGAGGGGATCTTCAGTAGCGATGATCTAGCTTTAGTTCCTGACGGGGGGAATAACGAAGGTACCATGATAGAGATAGCTGAGAAGGGTATATTGTGGCTCAAAATAACTGTGAAGGGAAAGCAAACCCATGCAAGCACCCCAGATAAGGGGATTAATGCCAATAGGGTGGCGATGAAGCTCTTACTAGCGATAGACGACATCCTCCACTCGAAGTTCTCAGCTGAAGACGATCTCTTCGATCCTCCTAGGAGCACTTTCGAGCCCACGAAGAGGGAACCCAATGTGGAGAACGTTAACACGATACCCGGAATAGATGTGACGTACTTCGACTGCAGGGTCCTCCCGAAGTACGGGCTGGACGAGGTCGTCAGTACAGTAAGGGAGGTAGCTGAGGCATATGAGCAGTACGGAGTTGAGATAGAAGCTGAGGTCGTGGGAAGAAACGATCCCTCGTTCACAGATCCCAAATCGGAGATAGTGGAGAGAATAAAGGAAGCTGTAAAGCAGCTGAGGGGGAAGGAGGCGAAGCCCATGGGCATAGGCGGTGGTACATGCGCAGCCCACTTGAGGAAAGCAGGAATACAAGCTGCGGTCTGGATGACGACGGAGGAGACGGCCCACCAACCCAACGAATACTGCGTCATCGATAACATGGTTGAGGATGCGAAGGTGATGGCGGCAGTGCCCTTGATAGGTTGATCAGGTATGAGAATGAGAATGCCTTTTTATTATTTCCATTCTTCCTTTTTATTTGAGTTACTGTGGAAGCTGTTACTCCGGAGTTCATCAGGAGAAAGGTTGAGGAGAAGAAGAATTCCATCATAAAACTTGCTAGGGAGCTTATTCGGATACCTAGCATCACGGGGGAAGAGGGAGAGGCGCAAAGCTTTGTAAGGGATAAGCTTAAGGAGATCGGCCTGAAGGTGGAATCCTTCGAACCAGATCCAAGGGAACTCAGCTCCCACCCATCTTACTTTCCAACGAGCTCTTATACCAAGTACGGCTACGCTGGTAGGCCCAATGTAATTGGCATCTTGAGGGAAGGAACTTCCGAAAAGAAGCTGATCCTTAACGGGCATATAGATGTAGTTCCACCTGGATCTCTCGGTGGTTGGAGGTACGATCCTTGGAGTGGAGAGGTATCAGGAGGGAGGATCTATGGAAGAGGAGCTGGTGATATGAAAGCCGGTCTTTCATCGATAATATCTGCAGTGGAACTTGTTAGGGATCTCGAGCTCCCCATCGACGGTACCATACTGGTGGAGTCAACGATAGAGGAAGAGGATGGTGGCGTTGGAGGGGCCTTGGCCACATTGCTCAAGGGATATAGGGGTGATTTCTCAATAAATCCCGAGCCGACAAACCTAGATTTCTGGATAGCATCGGCTGGTGTTCTATATTTCAAGATAGGAGTGAAAGGGAGGCCTTCTCATGTGATGGAACCCTACAGGGGAGTGAGTGCCATAGATAAGTTGTTTCTAGTGTATAAAGCTCTTAAGATGCTTGATAAGGAGAGGAGGAAGAATATCAGGTTTAAATATGCTGAGAGATGCGATCCCAACCTAAAGGGTTATGAAACGTTCCTGAATATAGGGATGATCTCGGGAGGAAACTGGCCATCAACCGTGCCTGATTGGGCTGAGCTTCATTGTAGGATAGGTTGGCCTCCGGGTGAGAGCGTTGAAGACGTAGAGGTCCAAATAAAGGAAAAACTCAGTAATTTAGCTGAAAGTGACGACTGGTTTAAGGATAATCCTCCCGAATACGAAGTCACAGGCTGGCGGGCCGAGCCATCAATGCTCAATCTCAAAGATCTTCTGCTGAGGGAACTGAGTAATATAGCTTCTAAGGTTTTGGGGAGATCACCAAGGTTCTGTGGGGGGACCGCAGGCCTCGATACAAGGTTTTTCATAAACGATTTCAAAATACCATCCGTATGCTTCGGTCCGGTCGCGAGTAACATACATGGATTCAATGAATCGGTGGAGATAGACTCCATATTGAAGGTCACGGAAATCATTTCTCTCTTCATATACAGGTTTCTCAAAGGTTCTTAAGCTAAACACATCTATCTTCAAAAGGAAATAGGGGAAGAAGTGGAAGATCTCGCGAAAGAGGGTCTAGCAAGAATTAATTAATGGGATTGTTGCCCTAAGTATGAAGGGAAGAAGATATTTGAAAACGTCTACTGGATCAATCACCTCTAGCATCGGCTTATCTTTAGATTCCAGATCCTATCCGTCGGAATCTATGAATCATTTTTCTTCCTTCATTATCCATAAAACCCCTGTTAGAATGGGGGTTATCGCGCTTATATGCATAAGCTTTCTCCCCTCTAGTAGCATCATTTCTGGGATGGGAAGGGAAGGGGCATATAGGGTCTCTTATGCCGGATCCATCAGAAATAAGCAGAGCAGGGATATCGAGTACCCAGTCTACAAGAAGTCGAAGGGTTCCTTTCTGGCGATGTCAACCCTGTCGAAGTGCTTGTCGAAGCTTACTATGGCCTTAACTCCCAGTTTCCTCGCCACATAGTACTGGAGGCTGTCATCGAAGTCCAATCCCACAAGTTTCATGAGCATTGAAGCTGCCATCTCATCCTCTATCGTGATGCTGTATACCTCCAAGCCCATTGATCCCATTAAGTTCCTCAAAAATCCCTGTATCGCCTCTGAGTCGTTGAGAATCGCCTCTATTGCATGCACGGAGAATTGGGTTACTATTCCCTCTATCTCGCCACTTGACACTTTCATCAGGAACTTTTCGCACTCATCAGCCCTCTCCTGATCTAGGAAGAGCTCTAGGAATATATTAGTATCTATTAGAACGGTCAATCAATCTCCCTCCAAGCCCTATGCTGGAGTTCAACGGATGATAGCTCTGATTTCAGGATACCCCTCAAGGAGGACCAATCTACCCTACCCAGCCCGATGAATCTCTTCATCAGATCCTCTATCGCCCTTTTCATAGAACCTCTCCTATATCCGTAGATCTCCAATGCCCTTTTCCTGAACTTCTCTGCCAGAGCCTTGGGAACCTCCGCTTTTACGACTTCGGACATAAGTACTTTTGTACTTGAGTGCCTATTAAAGTTTCCCTTCGACCCCTCTCTCAGCTTCCACTAGCTTGCCGCTAGCTCCAAGTCCAGCAAACAATAAGTTACCTCACCATCTTATCTCGCTGTATTTAAGCCCCATCAATTCACAAGGAGATCTAAGTGTTGAGCTTCAAATTGGTTCAACGGCCGTCTAGGTAACCTGAAGGAGATCATTTAGATCTAGGATGGTAGTTGTGAGATAGGTGAAGTTAATCCTGTAAAGTGGGTTAAGAAACCTTGAATTTTTAATTCTTAACTGGATTTTAATTATAAACCTTTACGATAGAAGGCAGTGCATCGCTAATACTGCGGACCTCTCGTATCCTGCCGCAAGTTGCTTTGGTATTCCCTAGCGGGACGTACGAAAAGAGTGTACACAATTGATTGAGCCCCTATCCTGCTGCCTAGACACTACTTTACCTAACAGCTGGGTACTATGCATAATCCTACCCTATGCGTCAGTCCCAGATTAGCTCTTCAGCTCACTAATTAGGGCATTAACTATACCCTTCGCCCTACCGAGAGCTCCCTTGGCCTCTTCTTCACTGACGAACTTTCCTAAATAATCGGCCTTCTTCCTCAGATCATAGAGCTTCCTCAGATCATCTGATAAATCCTTGAATCCTTGATTTTCAAAGAGATTAGCCAGTTTGTCATCTCTCCTGGGAATTGAGAGCTTTCTGGACCTTAGAAAAATCTCTACAATCATTCTAGCCGCGAAATAGCTTGCAGATGCGCTCTTATTGAAATTTCCCATCTGCAGATCTATTTCAGCCTCTTCCAAGAGCCTAATGGCCTTCTCGACGCTCAAATCTCTTCACCAAGCTCGCTTCCTCCAAGAATGCCTCTATGGCAGGATCATCCGGTGTGGTTATTAGGGGGCTTATAGTTACCCTCTCGCCGAGTTCCTTCTCCACCTCCCTCTTCGCCCTGAGCACCTCCGAGACCACTTCCTCGTTCCTATCCTTCACGACTACCAAGATGTTGCTCTCGTATACGAGGGGCTCTTCATCCTCTAGGGCAGCTACTAGGACTAGCCTGTCCCCTAGCCTAGAGGAAAGCTTCTCAGCGAAAAGCAGGGCGGATCTCCTCCAGAGACCCGCTCCTCTGACCAAGAGACTGAGGGAATTCATCTGGTTACTCTGGGAGGGTAGACTTAAAACTTTAATCGTTCGCCCCGGGAGGTGAAGTCCTTGGCATCGCTGACCGATTTGAGGTTATTGGGCTGGGTCTTGAGATTCATTCCAGCACTTGAGACTAATAGAGGATCAACCATTCGCCAACTCAGACAGGAATTCATCGGTGATAAGGGACGTGAGATTTACCTTTTTTAACGTATAAGCAGTTTTGTTTGCAATGGAGGTCTTGCTGGATCCGTTCATTCCACTAACAGGCTCCTGAGGAGAGGTGATGATCAGAGGATATGTTGTGCTAGGGACAACTGCGCGATTTGATCATGGAGATGATGCCCCTAGAAGAAGTAGAGCTATATTGAACACTGCAATGCATTGATCTAGAATCCGACCCGCAACCCTTCTTCCTTCAGCTCCCTCATATTCAGCTTCCTTCTCTCTACTCCCTTAGTATCTGGTTCTGGCTCTGGCTCCGGCCCCGGTGAGGCTGGTGGATCGTCTGAGAACTTATATTCTCAGACTTTTTTATATTATTGAGAACCTCAACTTCTCAATGAGGGAACTGGTGGGGTCACTCAACCATGGCGGACAGGCGGGGAAGCCCCATCGGAGGTATCCCAAGGGGGTTACATTGCTCGATTATTCGAACATCTGGAGGTTCCTGCTATTGGGAGGCGATCTCTGGATCGGCAACGACCGGCCCAGCTAGATCCCCCCCAAAGATCCCCCGTATCGCCCCTGAGTCGTTGTTAATTCTTTCTATTGCACGCATGTAGCGGATCATCGCTCCCTCCATCTCTACACTTGACACCCTCGTCAAGAATTTCTCTCATTCACCTGCTCTCCCCCGGTCTAGTAAAGTTGGGGCGTGTAGAGTTAAATAGGTGAGTGAATGAAGACTAGTAAGCATCCTTCCCTTCCGATTTTGAGAATTCGCGGCGAGATCTCCAGATTATTATAGCCAGCAGCACAGGTATGAGCGATGAGATCAATAACAGGAACCTAGCATTCATTGATGAGAGTTCGGCTACCAACACGCCGTGGTTGTACACCCTCACTGAGTATGTGGGGAGCCATCCCGTGTCCACTCGAGCCTCTGGAGGATACCTCCTGCCGCCGACCTCCACCTCAAGGTTCCCCTCACCATGAACCCGAACGTCCCCTAGGGGTGTGGCAGTCACATCCAGCGGCTTAACCCTCGCTGTGAGGGATAATTCACCTGAAGTTCCCCTGATCGTCAGATTAACATCCCCATACCCGGGAATGGGAACGAAGCTGTTCACACCCACTGGAACGCTCACATTTCCCCATGGATGCTCGATCTTGACTTCGCCGAGTTTGAACCAGCCCGGGACGTTCCACGTCACAAGAATACCACCGCTCTCCCCCTTCAAGCTGATTCTGTCAGCATCCACAAGCAGGTGTATTCTCCCATTTCCATCTCTGATAGCTACTATTCCGGGAATCGCATCTATTTCGTACCCTTTCAATGGCAAGGACTGTAATTCCCTACCATCTCCCGCTCTCAGGATCGCAAGATTCCTGTTTTGTATCAAGACTAGGAGATAGTTCCCCGACCTATCGAGTTTACCGGGAATGCAGCATTTACACAATTTATTGGTCCATGCCATGAAGGAGTTTCCGTTTATCGCGTAGATTTCGCATCCCTTCATGCAAACGTAGGTCAGGTCATCCGGCTCAGAGTCAAATATCTGCGTATTGAGATCCTTTCTCCATATTATCCGACCAGAGGCGTTCAATAAGATAAGTTCATCGCCAGAGATTACTGAGATCTTCTGTCCGTTTTCAGACCATCTGACCTTCCCTCTCACCCTTATCCTCTTCTTTTCTCCATTTACGAGGAGTAAAAGTCCTTTAGAGTCAACTATGGCTATTTTGTCTCTAGAATATGGGAAGAAGGTGCAACCCTCACATTCCATTATTTTCTCGAGCCCTGTTGATCCGATCAAGTAGAGGCCATTCCCGATCTGGATGAATATCCCGTTTCCCTTGATCAATCTCCCCTCAGGAACCTTTATTTCCAATCTGCTGTGGTTGCTGATGATCACGAGTGTTCCATTCTCGTTAATGTATGCCATTAGATCTCTGGACAACGCGACCTGCCTTGCTGCGACATTCCCGTTCCATACCTCAATTAGGGGAAGCGCGTTCACCCGGATTAGAGGTGCGATCGTGATGGCAATTAGAAGTATCGGGAGGAGTATTCTCATAACACCTAAGATCGCCTTAAACCTTATAACTTTGGATTAATAGCAACAGTTCCGCATAGACCGATCTCGATACGGATCAGGGGTAGTGGACACTCTAACCGCCCATAATCACCCGCTCACCATATACTCTTGATCTTAGGGCATCAACTCTGTTCCTCTTCGCAAAGGCTCGAATTAGACTCCTTTAAAACTCTCCAAGAAGGAAAGGATGGGTATATCCTCTTCTTGAGGATACATCTGTTATCCACCTTTTCGATGAAGTGATATCCCTAACTCTTCTCTGACTTCCTTAGGAAGGAGTACTCTCCTTAAGAGTTCACTCTAACCTTCACTTATCGGTAAAGCTTCCCGAGCGGCTAGCCGAGTTCTATCATGCTTCGGGCTTAGTGATCAACACTTCTCTAACATTATATAACTTAGCTAGTTGAAAGGAGCTTTTATTGGGAGATATAAGCTGTTCCCAGATGCTGACATTACCCCCATGTAACTTCGCCTTACCATATTATCCGCCTTTATACTACCTCCTTAACTAGAACCAAAAAAGTTAGGAAGGAAAGGAAGGCAGTTGAGGTCAACTACCCTTCGTCAGGAGCTTAGCTAGGAGTAGCGGTGGTAGGGATATCAGGCTAACTACTAGGGAGGAGCTAGAAAACATCGCTAACGGGTCTATCATGAAGATGGTGCTCACACCCAGAGAGATCGCCGAGATTACAGCAATTGATGCAATGCATAGGATTAACTTACGGTTCCTAAGCCAAGCCACCTTCCTCAAGAGCAGGGACAGAGGCCATAGGTATACCAGACCTAAGAGAAAGCTTACTAGAGATCCTACAGCCATCATGGATGACTCTCCACCCGGCAGTAACTCGTAAACGATACCTCCGGCCTTAAGCACAGCTAGTAAAGGTATTATCATTGCTCTAGTTATGCCAGAGAGTACGGGGCTGCCCCTTATCATTGCTGCGACTCCTGGGCTCCATGAGTAGTAGAAGGAGCTGAAGACAGTTAAGAATCTGGAGCCCGAGTACGTGGACATGACCATATTGTCCCTGAAGCTCCTTAGATAGGAGACCTCGGGAGCTAGTTCTGAGCCAAAAGCCGCTGTGGCTATGATGCATCTGGATTCCTCAGCCTTTATCTGGAGCTGAAATGTTGCGGATTTACTCAAGCTCCCGGATCTTCCCGTGACCACCACTGTGAAGGTCCCAGTGGTGCGTCCAGCCTGGATCACCAAGGAGGATGTACCCTCCGAGAGATTCTGGGGGTTAAATCTCACCTTCGCATCACTAGGTAGGCCCGAAGCCGACAGTTGAACGGTTCCGCTTCCCTTGATCCATTTCACGGTCACTGCAACGGATCCAGTGGATGAAGGATTAAGCAGGATCTTCTCAGGTTTGATCGATAGGGAGAAGTCAGGTGCTAGCATCTGGCCTGTTCTCGTCGTACTGATCTCATTAGCTTGGGCAACTATGACGGTCACAGTCGAGCTCTTGGTTACACCTCCTCCAGTTGCGATCAAGGTGAACTGATGGGTACCTAATGGGGCCGAGTTCGTTGCAACTAGTGTCAGGTTAGCCGTGAAATCAGGGAGTGCATTGTTTACACTGGATGATATGGTGATCCCTCGAGGCAAGCCTGAAGCCGAGAAGGTTACGGGACTGGAGAACCCTCCCTTCCCCTGAACGGTTACCGTTATGCATGCTGAGCCGCCCCTAGTGAGCCTGACTTGATCAGGGTTTACAGTCATTAGGAAGCTGGCTTGTGCTGTCTCTGTTGCTTGAGTGGTCGCCTGCGTTGTAGCGGTCGTTGCAGTGGCTTGGGCAACTATCAGGGTGATGCTAGCCGTATGGGCCTTCCCTCCTCCCTGAGCCGTCACAACTAAGCTGTATTCTCCGGGGGGCGTTGCCGGCGATGTGGCTACCCTTAAGTATAAGTTCGAACCTGACGAGACGAATTGATAGGCCGAGCCCGGAGGAACGTCTGATACTGAGAGATGGACCTGAGAGGAGAAACCTGCTATGGGGGTTAGTGTCACGGAGTACTCAGCCACCTGACCCTGGATCACTGAGAGGGAACTTGGATAGACTGAAAACATGAAATCCGGTTCAACAGCACTCAATACATGTATTTCTATCTTCTGCTCCTTGTACAGGTTGTAGCTGCCTTGGCTGTTCTTGGCCTTCAGCTTGAGCTCGTAGTCTCCAGGTGGCGTTGATGATGATACATCGATCTCCAAGGTGGAGGCGAAGGGCACCTTACCTGATGTCTTGCTGAGATGAAGCGTGATGCCGGTAGGAGCCGCTCCTTCCCATGAATGGGTGATCTCTGCATTCCCGTTGAACGTGCCTCCCACCGATAGCTGCACGTATGCCTTATCTCCCTGCTTCACATCAAGGGAGGTTTGATCCGCCACCATATCTATGTAAGAGGTCCTGTAGCTCAGGACTAGGGTCGGCTTCCAGCTACTGTAGGGCGCGCCCTCCCTAGAGAAGAACTTGACGGATCCATGCTCATTGCTCGGGCATTTGAGGAGGAAGCCGTAGATGGGAGAGCCGCTCAGCACCTTGCTCCTCACGTAGGCCGTTACATCGAACCGCACCTTCGTCCCCTCATGGGCATCGAAGCTTATCGATTTTGTAGCCAGTAGGGAGCTGTAGCTGTTTGCATGACTGAACCAAGTCACTGTATTCTCATAAAAGGACTTCGTGAGAGCATAGACTTGAACATCTAGGCTGTTCGATGGTGGCTCCTTGACTGTAAGGGTGAGGATGGCCTTCGTAACCTCCGAGCCCGGCGGCACATCGTTATATATGTCGAAGCCCACAATTGATCTGGCCTCGACTATGACGTAGAGTGGAGGTGGCTTCTGGAAGCTCACAGATAGGTGATCCTCCCCACCGTGATTTACATCCGCCCCGACCGTGTAGAGTGAAGCATCCTTGTTGGCCCTGATAACAGCGAGCGCGCCTCCCGTCGCCTGATGAATGTACGTGATAGTGGGAAGGGAAATGAAAGTGGAGGAAGTTGCCAAGATGGGAAATATCAGGAGGGAAAACAGGAAAGCCATCAAGGGAACGGACCTACATATAGTCATACGAGCAACTCCGCTAGGATAGGCTTAAAATGGATATTTTTAAATGTTAATATCTAAAAAATAGCGTAAAATGCGTCTTTAGGTACAATATATTTACAATTTCGGGGAGCTTCGAGGCGCCGGTTCGCAGAACAGGCTCCCTCTAATCTGACCAACAGCCAGCAGTAGCGAGGAGCAGCTGATCGGGTCGGGTCAGAACGCGATACCCTAGTTGATCATGAGATCATGGTCTCCTTGACCATTCCCTTAGAGAGCACGTCATAGATGACGAGCTCCACCTTTCTCCTCCTGTCATCGTCCCTCTCAATTTCATCCAAGATCAACCTAGCTTCCCTGCTGAGAACCAAGCTCTTACCAGATCCAGATAGCCTGCCCAGTCCCTCCCTCACCAAAACCCTTATCACAAGGTCTATTGTGCCTGAGCTCATCGCAGGCGCCTCTATCCCAGCTCCCCCGAACACGGAATCGATGCTGGCAGCTATGATATTAGATAGGGTCGATATCCTCTTATAGGTCTTCGTCCTCCTCAGCTCCCTCATGATAGAGCTCAGAACAGCAGAAGAGGCCTTCCTCAGGAGGGAATCCCTGTCCACCCCGGCCTCCTCCACCGACTGGCTGATCGCTGCTGGGATCATCAGCTGGCTCAGTACCTCGGGCAGATCCCTCTCCAAGTTCCCCCTCTCCCTGATGAATGTCAGGGCAGCTTCCCTCCTAAGTAGATAGGCGACCCTCATTAGGCTTGGACTGACCGGAAGCGCGGCGAAGGGACGGCCTCCCCTCCTTATCTCGGCCTCCACCTCAGACAGCTCCTCAGGATCTTTATCTGTTATTGAAATGAGGAGTAGAGGATGTTCGAGGAGCAGTCTGAGTATCTGATCCCTGTTCTCCATCCAGTAATCACCGAATTTCACCTCCACACCTATTCTCTCCACTATCCTCTCCCCCTTCTTACCTCTAGATGGATCGTAGGTCCACACCACGAACTGACCGTCGGATATGGCTCCAGCTGTAGAGATCCTTTCCGTTGAGAAAACGGCTAGGTAATCGGAGGAGGAGTCACCGAGCCTTACCTTGAACGGAACGCTCCTCATCTCACGGGTGAGGAACTCCCTCAGCATGGATTCTACTTCATTCCCCTCATCAACCCTAGAGAGGAGGGATGCGTCCTCCCTGACCTCGCTGAGGAAGTATTCAGAGAGGTCTACCAAATTCTTCATTATGCCGCCTATTTCCCTGGTGAGGGCGAGATCCCTCGCCACATCTACCATCAGGGGATAGATAGCTGGGAAGAGCCTACCTATGATTGAGGCGTAGCTCCTGTCGTAGGCCATCCACAGGGCGAGGATCTTCCTCACAGCCTCAATTCCAGCTTTTTCCCTCTCCTCATCGGACATGGACAGTCTGAACTGTCTAGATCTCTCCATCAACCTATTTGCCAGTGCCCTATCGCTCATCAGGGCTTCCTGAGCTCTTTTTGAGAGCAGCAGTATGGCAGATCCCCTAGGGGGTGAGCTGTAACTGCCTTCCGTTACCAACCTCACCACATCGGCCAAGTCCTCCAACTTCTCTCTCCTTCCCCTCTCAAGGTCCCTCAGAAGCTGGTCCACCTCGTCTATGATCAGCACCACGGGGTCCTTGCCGTCTATCCTCTCCATCAGGGCCTGTCTAATGTTTGTGAGGGGATCTAGGGAGATGAATCTATGAACGACATTTCCCTCCTCCCTCAAAGCCCTGAGCATTATCTGGCCGAGCTGAGTTTTCCCTGAGCCATATTCACCAACTATCCTCACTATGGCTCCCCTCCAATCCCTCTCCCTCAGGTATGAGAGTATAGAGTTAGCCGTTTCTCTCAGCCTCCTAACTCCCACGAATATCTCTTCAATTACTTGAATTGGAGCTTCTATAGGTCTCCTATCAGCCCATGATGTGAGGATCTCCCTTATGGTAGATGGGTTATATTTCCTGAACCTCTCAGCTAGCTCCTTCACTTCCCTCAGCTTAGGAAAGTACTTCGAGTAAAGTTCGCTCAAAGGGACCACCTAGCCTCTATTCTGGCCCTAAGTGGAATTACCAGTTCACTGTAAGTCTTTCCATCTATCCTGTCCTGCCAGGAAGTGAAAACTTTTCCCTTCAGATCACCGGGAAGCCTATCTAGGTCTTCAGCTTTTTCTAGCACTTCCCTATATCTCTCGAGGGAGGGAACTTCTATGAGGCCTCTCCTCCAGAGGGACACGATGACTTCCCGGACCTCATCCCCATATGACCTCCTGAGGGATGCGTAGGTCACGGATCCCCTATCCCTAACCTCCTCCAAGACCCTGTCCTCCAAGGATAGTGTGAGGATGGGGACCTTCCTCTCCCTCAGGGCATTAGTCTGCTTGAGCCAAGAGATTATGGCCTTGGCCTCCGTGCTATTCACATCTATGTCAAGCTTTGAGAGAGCGGCCACCAGGCTTGATGGAGTCAGGGGGATGTACCTCTCCCTGAGGATCTCTATTGCCTCCTCCAGTCTGAATTCCTCCTTGAGCCTGCGCATCAACGTGGAGGTAAAGCCGTCCATTGATGAAAAATTTCTGACTTCTCTTTTCAACCATTCTAGCGTTTTCCTGTAATGTTCCGCAGTTTTAGAGCTCCTTATTCCTAATTTCCCCTTAATACTTTCCGGGGATAACTTCTCCTGAGATGTCGCAAGCCTGTAAAGGTTCCTGAGTGGTAAGGGGTAGAATCGAACGGATCCCATCGTTGTTGCTGCCGTCCTAAGCTGAAAAATTTTTCGCCTAGGTCTCCAAAGCTTAAGGAACTCTCGCCTATTGTATGTACGATAGAGAGAAGCACCCTTCTAGGAAACTCCTCTCTACTAAATCTCCCTCACCCAACCTTAATTCATCAGTTTAGGGGATGATCGAAGGTTCTACGGCGAGTTCTGCTCCCAAGCGAAGGTGAAGATTTCTAAGCAATTGGATCAGGAGGGGATCGAGGAAAAGTTGTTCTATGTTGATTCCAACGTACTCATCTAACCTAACCCATGGAAATCAGCCCAAGTTCCCCGATTTAGAGCCCCTCATAATCGCTAGCTGACTAAGCGAACTATCAGGATCTCGGGAGCAAACAGTAGAGGGTACCAACCTCACTGTCCTCTGATTTGAATACGAGACAGGAAAAGCTCCGCTGGCACTGTCTTAACTTCAGTCCTCATATACGCGTTTAACATTTCCGAGGGCTTATATTTACCTCCGATGACCCTAGTGATCCTCTCTCCGGTGGATGAGCATGTCCCTAACTCCATGCTCATCCTAGTCAGGGAATATTTCTTCAGCGGCAATATGGAGAGGGTGAGGAGATAGAGGGACGTGAGCTGAGACTCATTGAGGGATTATCTGCGTCTATCATAACCTAAGCAGCTCAAGGCAAATAATTACTATTACCATTGGAGCCCTTCTACTACTTCTGAACCTATCAAGGTTAGTTAACTCATGAGATAATATGGCATACCGGATCGAGAATCATTGAGGAGGGGAGGGGAGAGAAAGGGTGTTTACCCCTATATAGTCATATGCTGCTTTCTCTCCCTCGTCAACTTTATTCTATCAACTCTCCTCCAAGCTGTCTCCCTTTTTCTGAGTAAAAGCTCCTTTACCATGGTATAGAACCATGTATGGAAATCTAATACCTTTATTAACGGCATCAGGAGCACTGATTTCATCAAATCCATCCTCCTTCTCTTTATTATCGCATATAGAGAGACCACGCTCCACGGGATAATTTCACTGAGTAAAGCTATTATGAAGGGTAGAAAATCTCCTAGAAGAATGCCGTATACGAGCAATGCATCGAGTATTATGGAGAAGATAGTAGACTCCAAACTTAAGAGAAGTACCACTATCTTAACGCTTCTTGGAAGATCCCTGAAGTGCTTCATGATGTTCTGAAAGAATCCAGAATACCATCTGATATTCTGATTGATGTAAGACCTTAGGTTTGGTGGATCGCTGGTCCAAGCGACTGCTCTAGTCTCATATACTATCTTGTAACCTTTCTCTAGGAGTGAGAGGGTGAGATCCATGTCCTCAGTTAAAGTGTCTGCGGTAGGGTGGAAGAACTCCCTCCTTACAGCACCTATGGATCCTGGGATAACGGTGACGGCATTCAAAACAGCTTCTCCCTTTTTATACACCTCCTGACCTAGGATATACTGCAGCTCCCTCACTCCCGTGAGCATGTTGTACTTCCTAGACTTGATGTAACCGCAAACTCCACCGACCTCTGGATCTAGGAAGTGCCGGATCATGTATTCGAAGGCCCGGGAATCCAACTCGGAGTCAGCATCGGTAAAAAATACTACATCTCCTTTAATGTAGGGTAACGCTTCCCTCATCGCCGTGGCTTTGCCCGTGTTCCTCTTTATATCGATAACCATTATCCGTTCTGGGAAGATCTCCCTGTAGAGGTGCATTATCTCGAGGGTCGAATCACTGGACCCATCGTTTATCAGTATTATGCGGTCGGGTGGCACGGTCTGGAGCAGTATGCTATCTATGCACTTGGCTATACTCTCCTCCTCATTATATGCCGGTACGATGACCGTGAAAGAAGGGAAAAACTTCCTTCCATCCACTCAAGAGACACCCATCCTATAGAATCCGTAGCCGAAGGATATGGCACCTGCCACTGTGAGGAATACGAATAGTACTGAGTAGCTTAGAGGAGGTATGGATATCCTCTCAAGTAGGACTGGTAGCGATATAAAGAGGAGGAGTAGCCCGAGAGAGATGAAGGCTGCAGCTCTTAAGTATCTTCTCTTCCTTTCCTTCCTGATCTCCTC
>JAOZGJ010000052.1 GCA_027491785.1 Thermoproteota archaeon
GACTTAACATGAAAAGCTGTGATGTGTTCTCACTACCTCCTCCTTTAGCCAGATAGATCACCTTCATTTGATCTCCTGGCACTAAATCTAGATGTATTATTGGAACGAACCTACCCGTGTTATCTCCCGAATTTTTATATGTCCAAGGATTAACTGCATTGGGCCTTAATGGTATCTCATCCGTTGCAGCTCTTACTGCCTCCTCTAATACCTCTCTAAGTTCAGATTTTATGGGAAAATTTTCTCCTAGCTCAATGAAGAATGTAGGAGTCCCTGTATCTTGGCACATAGGTAACTTCTTTTCCCTAGAGACCTCTATGTTCCTCAGAATAGCGCTCAAGTTAGCCTTAGCGACTGGATTATCTTCCGCTTCATAAGCCCGTTTAAGGGCTTCCTTAACATCTTGAGGTACATTAAAAGCAGCCTCCTTCATCATACTTACGAGACCACTCCTAAGAGATTCCTTTAAATCCGTCATAGGGGAAGCCCCCTTCTAAACTGACGGTAAATTATTTAATACTTTTTAAAATGTAAAAAAGAGTAGGGATGAGTTACCCTTTTCTCATAAGTGAGCCTTCAGAAGGGATCCCAGCTTCCTTATTCCCTCTTCTATCTTATCAGGCTCCATATAGGAATAACTGAGTCTCATAGCGTTCGTAGGTCTGTTAGAAGCATCCATAAGATCTCCTTTCTCTACACTATATAGGTATCCTTTTAGAGGATAGAAGGCCTGGCCTGGGACGTATAATATATCATTTGGTATTGCGATCTCCTCTAAGAACTTCTTGGAATTGAATTTCCTATTATCCGATTCCCACCATATGAAGAATCCACCGGTGGGATCAGTTCTCTCTCCAGATGGGAAGTTTTCATCTATGGCTCTGGCCATAGCTTCATATCTCCTCTTATAACCTTCTCGAACCTTCTCGATAAACTGGCTGAAATATCTTTCGTAATATAATTTCGCTATTTTCTGAACTATCGTAGGCGTACACAGATCATTATATCCTTTAGCTTTCACTACTTCTTCCCTTATCTCGGGTGGCATCAAGCTATAGGCAACTCTAAGGACAGCAACCTCCTTACTTGTTGTGCGCATGTAAATAACAGTGCTTCCATCATCAAAGGCCCTTATTGGCTTTAATCTTTCACCTCTAAACTGTATTTCCCTGTAAGCGGCATCCTCTAGTAAATATATTCCATTACTCTTGGCTACATCAAGAAGGGCCCTCCTCCTGCTCTCTGGCATTGTAGTGCCTGAGGGATTATCCGAATCAGGTACCACGTAAATTAGCTTAGGTTTCTTTCCTAGCTTATTCTCCGCTAGCTTTATTGCTCTATCAACATTCTCAGGTATCATTCCCTGCTTATCCCCAGGTACAGCTATTACTTGACCCCTAAATTTCGTAACCACATTCACAAATCCCAGATAAACAGGTGCTGGAACTATCACTAGGTCATCTGGGTTAAGGAGTACGTCTAACAGAAGGTAGATAGCCTGTTGAGATCCTGTAGTTATCAGGACATCCCTCCACCCTTCGCTTGGATCTAGATCTATGCCATCCCTTTCCCGCAGTATGCTAGCCATAACCTTCTTTACTTCAGGTAGGCCATCAGTAGGGCCATAATTGTAATCTTCTATAACATCTATTTCCTTTCCTGAGAATATATCCTCTAACTCTCTCAGGGCAAGCGTATTGAGTATCATCGGGAAAGCCCCTAGGGGTAATACTCCCGGCTTACCTCCAGCGAAGTAGTACTTTACTCTAAACTTTAGGAGCCTTCTAATCTCCGATTCAGGAACCAATTTTGTCCATACCGCAAACTCTACCTTAGGATCCGTCAATAAAAGCCACCTAATTAGGTTACTGCAGGAAAATTTAATTATTTAGATGGATAATGATCCCGCCATACTTGAGAGAATAAACCTATTACTCATATAGTCTTCCTAGTAATGATTTAAAAATTATTATGAATTAATAAAAAGTGGAAAATTAAGGGAGGATTAGGATCACCTACGTTTAGCCACGATGATTATTATACCCACTATGAGGACAGCTATCACAGCTCCCAGTATGCCTAATGTTAGATTAGAGCTTAATCCTAGAGGATTACTCTGTACGGTAGTTACAGTTACTACGATAGGACTTGTTGTAGCCTTAGTAGCCTTTGTTGCTGAGGGCGTACTCATCGTAGGAGAAGCACTAGTGGTAGTAGGTGTTGATGTTGTAATAGGTATAGTTGTCGTCTGTACTGGCGGCGTATTGGTCCCTTCTGAGGTTTCTGTTCTCGACTCTTGAGTAGTTGTCGTAGGTGAATAAGTCGTTTCCCCACCTTTAACTGTAACCGTAAGGTTTACTTTTCCGTAATAGACGACGTCAGAGTTGTATCCGGGGGTGATCGGGTAAAACTCTATGACGTAGTTTCCAGGCATCGCGTTCTCTTTAGCTGATATAGTTACTCTAGTAGAGAATCCTGGTTCCTCTGAGAATTTAGATATGTTCACCTTAAGAGGTCCAACCTTGAGGCCTGGCGCTTTAACAACCTTGAAGCCTAGCTTAACACTGCCTTCATACGTCCCGCTTTCTGAAACTGTTAGAGATGAGGAGCTGCCCCTCTCAAGGGTCAGCTCATTGGATGATAATTCCAGTATCGCTGTAGGTTTCTCAAATTCTACGTAAAGGTCCGGAATGTACTGTGTTTTCGCCTCTCTCTTCGCTCCTTCATAGCTGAAGAAATCTGCATAGAAATCTATTTCATTAGTTCCTCTGGGAAAATCATTTGACGATAGTTTCTCCATTTTTGGTAGGATTAGCAGGCCATGGTCTTCAATTGTTCCATTAAGAACTCTCGAAACATAATCTGTAACTAAGAATCCGATAGAGCTACCAACTGCTGCTCTATCATCTATACTAACTCTGTCAGTGTAATCTGGTTCACCGAATCCTCCAGGTACTCTCCAGCGTTTGTCGCTAGTTCTCTGAGTCCAAGTAACCCAATTCTCATCATAGCCCTCTTTCAGAACATATAGGTAGGCCATTAGTGATTTAGCTGGAGGTTTCTTTATGTATAGCCATAGCCTAGCAACTTTTATCTTTGCTCCAGGAGGCACCTTTGATAGATTGAATTTTAGGAGGATATTCGATCTATTAGTTATCACTATCTTATACTTCACAGCTGGTAAATAATTTAACCGAACTTTCTTAGCTAGGTACCCAATCCTCAGTTCACTATTATTGAACATCTTACATGTAGAGCAGTCTTTTAATATGTACGTATCACTTAATGGAGCTAAATGAAGCTTTCCGTCTTCAGGTGAGGCTGAAGCAATTATCATGGATGATACCAAAAGAAGTACTAGAATTGCTACTGGAGATAGGGTCCGCACAATAGTAATATTACTCAGTATAACACCCGGATTAATAGACATTCATTGCTTAAAATGTATATGGTTTCAATTTTATGTAATACGAAGTAATTTTTATTTAATATTCATCTGAGAAGTTAGTAATATACGATGTAGGTTACCTAATAATAAAAATTAGTTAAAGAAAGTATTATCTAAAAATACAAAATTTACCATCTGGCCCTTCCTCGATAACCACTATTCCTGCTATAGCTCCTCCTTCTTCTTGGGGGCCTATAATCTTCTGGAGCCTCGGGATACTCGTCAGGAATTTCATCCACTCCTACTACATCAGAATCCTGAGCCTCATTTATGCTACCTAGGTTACCCAGATTGAGTTGCACTCTCCCTCTATACACAGTAGTGAATGCGTTCTGTAGCTCGACAACTTGCCCCTCAGACAGCTTACCTGCGTGGTCTCCCCATAGAGTAAGAGTTACTCTACCGGTTTCATCACCTACAGTGGCCTCCGAAAGAGTTCGGGGACCTTTCCTAGTCTCGACAACGCGGGATTCTCCCGCTTCTATGACCCGGACCTTGATATCAACACTGTTATCCCCGGGTCTTAACTCGGATACTTTCTTGCTAGTCGACATACTACTTCGCCCCAATAGGCGTTACCCTAGCATCTTCTACTGAGTTTAAAAACGTTTCCCTAATCAGGGCGCTATTCCATTAAATGAAAATTATCTACTTGACCGTAAGGTTAATTAATAAAATTAAGTAAATGAACGCCTATAAAGAAAAATAAAACAATATAGCATACTAATATTAATATATTAATGGGAATTCTATAGTAGATTTAAAATGATAATATTTATATCCGAGAAGGGAGTTATGTATTATTTGGACCTATATGAGCAGCCAAGAAATGGGGGCTAAGGAGCTAATCTATTATGTTAGGAGATTCCTCGGTAATGGAGCTACTCGTTCTGTTATAAGGAAGTTAGGGCCTCCAAAGAACATAGCCAAGCTTTTAGGTATATATGCTGGCGTTGAGGAGCCCTCTAGCATCAAGGAGAAGATTCTCTCATCTACGTTAAGCGCTATCCTATCTAAATCAGCAGATAAGTTTGGAGCCGATGAATCTACCTTGAGGGAGAAACTCAAGGACCCATATATGAGAAGAGGTATAGCAAACATCCTCCTCGGAATCGCTTACTATGGTATAACTAGACCACAGAAGTTATATGCACCATTTATGATAGTGTGGGATTTCACTAGCAGATGTAATCTCAGATGCAAGCACTGCTATGCCAATGCAGCACCATTTCCAGCTCCAGGTGAGCTCACACTGGATGAGAGGCTAGAGGTCCTCAGGCAGCTAGATGAAGCGGGAGTTTCCGCATTATCCTTCTCAGGCGGAGAACCGTTAATGAGCCCTGACTTCTGGGTCGTGGCAAAGAAGGCCGCTGAGACAGGGATGTACATAAGCATAGCCACGAATGGCACGCTGATACGCCCAGAGGTAGCTAAGAGGCTCAAGGAGATAGGTGTTAGATATGTTGAAATAAGCTTAGATGCGCCGGATCCTGAGACTCATGATTACT
>JAOZGJ010000013.1 GCA_027491785.1 Thermoproteota archaeon
GTAATGAAGTTACTAGATGAGATATATGAATCCTACGATCTATTAAATTACAGGGTTAAGGGCTATACTCATGCTGTAGGCTTGCAAGTTGAGGAATCCCCTATAACCACGATCCTTCCAAGAGATAGGAGCTTAAAGGTTAAGCCCGGCATGACCTTAGCTATGGTTCATGCGCCCATACTCCTTCCCAGGTATGGACAAATTAAACGGGAGGATACTTTTATAGTGGGGAGCAATGGAGAGCTGGCGAGAGTAACCACTTAACATAACAATTCAAAGGAGAAGATACATCGATGGTGGATGACTCCTCCGATTTCTATGGCGATACTGTCTGCAAGATCCTTCTAGTGTATAATATAACTACTAGTCATTAATATCTGTTGGAGTGCACGAGAGAAGCGAAAGGCTCATCAATTTTCTCAGTGAGTTATAGGGATGGATATACTTTGGACGCCAAGAAGGTCTCACTGCATACTCTCACAACGTCATATCTGCTTAACGCGTTACTAACCCTACTAGGGCTTAGAAGAGAAGCAGACATATCCCTAACTCTTCTCTTCTTTCTATCCCTGGCTCTTTTGACTAAAGAGTGGAGAGGTGGTCCCGCTCTATTTGTATCAGGTTCTCTGGTAGGCTTTGTCATGGAGTACCTTGGCCTCGCATATGGGATTCCATTCGGTAGCTACGAATACCTCAAGTTCAAGGGTGCTACAGTTTTAGGAGTACCCATTCCGATAATAATCTCTTGGGGAGTTTATCTCTATACATCTTACATTGCTGCATCCAATTTTCAAGCTAAGAGATACATGGTAACTCCGTTACTCATGGTAATACTAGATATGGCTATAGATCCAGTAATGGTTGACCTAGGGGTATGGAGATGGGAAATTCACGGTCCTTGGTTTGGAATACCCATTGAAAACTTCATAGGATGGTTCTTCACGTCTTGCTTGGCTCTCCTGCTCTATAGGTTCGCAGCTGGAGGCCATGACCTTCAGCCTCTAGGGATTGCTGGAATGCTGCCCTATCTCTCCAGTTTCTTGCCCATAATTGCTGTCTCAAGCTCTAGATCCCTTCCAGCTGCATTAATCTCCTTCCTTTTAGCTTCCCTCACAACCTTGATAGTGACCATGTATGGGATTAGGTCGGGGAAAATCAAAGCTAAACTAAGCTAAGCCAAGTAGGTCTAACCCCCTATTTCAGAAACCAGCTTATCTGATATGATAACTATTGCAGCAGATAGGAGAACGACAAATATGAATGAGGCTGGGTTAGAAAAAGTCATTACAATACCTCTCCTGAAGTACTCATCAGCTATGCTAGGTATGGGTAGTACGACCATGTAGAGGATTGTCGCCCTAAGGAGTATGCTGAAGGCTTTAGATGCGTCTATTCTGCCTATCTCCTTCAATCCCTTGGCCATTCTCCTAATAACTACATAGATAGCAGCTATCATAGATGAGAAAAGTGATATAAGGAGTAACTGCTGCAATCCCACCCTCATATTGAAGAGGAACGAGAGCAGGTACGTAAGACTGATTATTATAGCTAGCTGATAAACATGGTGCTTGAATTCAGCATCAGCCACAAGATCATTTATAACCTCGACTATTTCATCATGAATTCTAAAAATTTTTCCCATAATGGGCCCCGGAGTCCTATCTAAGATATAGCTAACTAACCCGTCGACCTTACCGCCTATGACGTTTAGCAAGGTGAGGTTGAATGCATAGGCGAACATGGCTCCGAGAGCTATCTCTAGAGGTAGATTAACGCCCTGTTCCAGCAAGGTAGCTAGGACGAGCAGTCCAAATTCTCCTGTATTAGCTAGGACCACTGAGAGCCTGAGTCCCCTTACAATGTCCATGCCACTTAAGAAACTGGCAGTAAATAGGGCAACTGCTCTAAAAACGAAGGCAAGTACTGCAAAAACTAAACCAAAGGCTATGGCATGTAAGTATAGGGAAAATGTATCCAGAGGCGGCATCTCAGGGACAGTGACGTAGTAAGGTAATGCCATGACAAAACCCATGAGAGCTAGGGTCATGAGGCCCTCAAGCACCTCAAAGACGGGCCTGTCTAACCCCTGAATGGCCATGGATATTGCCCCTATGAAGATTATGAGGGCCTCAGGTAGGTGTAGGAACTCTGAGATTGATATTAGAATTAACATGTAAAGAAGTACCGTCAGTAGCTTCGTCTTCTCCTCGGCGCCTCTTACTAATATATCAATCCATCTAGCTAGTACGATGGTAGCAATAAGGACAATGACGCTCCAAGCTATCAGCCAGTAAATAACTTCCCTGGATATACCTTTCAGACCTAAGGTGAAGTATCCAATGGAAGAGAGGAACACTGCCACAGAGTCCTCTAAAATCGATATAGCTATCCCATAATTAGCGAGCTCCCTGTCAGATGCCTTACCATATTCGTAAGCAAAAGACTCGTTGGAGGCTATCATTAGGGCTGCTAATGTGAGGGCTATCCCTGGAGGTACTATGATCCTCAAGAAAACGTATATAGAGATTACGATAGCTATCTCGAAAAATAAGAAGAGGAGGATTCTTTCCTTTTCCTTTTTAACAAAATCCACATCCAATTCGACTCCTGCTATGAAAACTAGAAGAGCCAAAGCAAATGGGCTTAAATCAACTAGTAACTTGGGTATTTCAAGGCCAAGAGCTACTCCAAATAGGGAACCTATCATGAGAGCTGGTAAAATGACTACTGGCCTCATTCTACTGTAGAGTACGGCTATTAGCGATACTAAAGCGAGGTAGAGGATCTGAGGTAAAGCTATGTCGACCATTGATCACTTCCCCGCGGTCCATTGAAATATAAGAGAGAAAGGTTAATCTCTGTTATTTAACCTAAAACATAGGTCGAGGTACACCCTATACCTAAGGGGAATTGCTAGAGAAGGAGGAGCTTTAGATGCCTTACCAGGTATAGCTATAGACGGAGTGAATATGGCAGTCTTGGATGCATCTAACTCAGCTCCAGCATATTCCACAATGAACTTAAGTTTTGAGAGCTCCTCCTCAATAGGTTCAATTGCTTTCTCAATAGAAGAGCTTTTAAGTAGTATTCTAACGATGAATGCACCTTCTCTCTTCTCTAAGCTGGCAATATAATCCCCTCTTCCTTCAGCAAGACCTTCTAAATATTTGAGTTTGTCTTTCTCGACTGATAGAGCTAACTCGAATAATCCGTCCTCAAACTCGTATTCCCTCAACTCCCTTAATGAACCGAATTTCCCATAATAGGATTTGGCTTCATCTAGAAGATCTTTCAGTCTCCTTTCTAGGAAATTGGGGTCTATTACAACGGTAATCCTAGCGGATGCCAGATTTACTATTACCTCTTGGATTTCGGGTCTAATTGCTAGCTCTCTAGCTACAGATATGAAGCCCCTAATGGAGCTCTCAGATCTGCTCATGTTCATGCTCATGTTCGTGGACCTCCTCCGGCGTACATTCCTCTCTAGTAGAGGCATAGAAAGAGATCTCTATGGAATCCCTTGTAAGCTCATATCCAATCAGGGAGAATGTCACAGCTTCCTCCGGTAATAATTTTGCTAGAGAATGCGCCAGGCTAACTGCAAATCCACTCAGCGATCCTTTAGGATATATAAGTATCCCAAATCCCTCCTTCCTTACCTCAATAGTCCCTATCACATCACCATAGTCCTCTATTTTCTTTACTAGACTATCGAGGTTAGATAAACTACCCTCTACATATGCCCAAGCATCAACACCTTCATCATCCATTCCCTTCTCGGATATCTTTCCATATCTATCTTCAAGGGAAGCGTAGGATCTTGCTAGCTCCTTCCTCATCGAATCTAGTAGATCCCTCCGGAACCTCATACCTATGATGATCAGGTCAGGATCATCGGGATCTCTAGATACTTTTATATCCGCTGCAAGTGAGCTGGCAGCCTCTATAAATTCCATCAATTCTGTTGACATTTTCCAATTAGTCTCCCTGATCTCTTTAAAAGTTCGTGTAGCTAGCACAGCCAACCTTAAATAAGATCCAAGTGCAGACACCAGCGATAGAGATGCTGAAGGTGGAAATATCTCAAGGAGTGTTCGTTTCATGCAGCCTCGATGAGGACGGAAATGGAGAATTCACATTGCAGTGTGATTTGAGAAGGCAGGGCCGTTTGGGCCTGAAGATATATGAAAGGATTTCCAAAAAAGAGGAAGTAGAGGAGCTAATCAAAAGACCGAGATGGTTGGGTGAGGAGTCGGACAGGGTACTGAGAAGGGCATTATCTCTCCTGCTAGAGAGGATGGAGGATGCTGGATCGCTTAGAGGTAGTGGATAAGGTGGATATGGTCTGCATAGGTGCGAAGAGAATAGATGAGTACGAAGCTGAGGGTTTCTTACTTAAGGGGCAGGGTTATGTGGTACTCGTAATAGAGAAGGAGAAAGGGGATATTGAGGAAAACATTCTAGGGGCCTGGATGGGCAGGTTTGATGATATAGAGGAAGCGAGAAATGAGATGAAAGACATTCTATACAACTTAGGTAGAATGAACGACCGAGGTTTTGGCTGCCACGAGGCTCCCTCAATTCTGAACTTTAGAAAGCTCAAGGGACAAAAAAGCAATGCCTTTCTCCCTAAAGGGCCAGGGAATAGCACTGATAGCTGATCCCCTACCAGTCCTGATGAATCCCCTTTTCTCTTGATGAACCAACCATAGTTCGGGTGCCGAGGGATATAGGGCATAGAACCTCAGGATCTTCCTCCTAACCTTAGCCCCAAGCAAGCTCATTTTTCTTCTGCAGCTCCAATCCTTAAGTTCATTTGAGAGCTGATCTAATATCTCTTTGAGATCCGTATTCGGAGCTCTAGCTAGGGAGAGCCTCGTCATCGCTCTTTTGATGCCGGCTTCCAGTTCCCTATAACCCTCCTGAATCTTTCGAGCGAATCTCAGCAGCTCTAATCTATCAGCTTTGGGAGAAGGAAGATCTACACAGAAATCCTCACCTAGCCTGAGGACCTTTGAGGAAATTTCATATAAGCTATCCAGCTTCATCTCTGGCATATAGGCTTTCATGGAACCTGCCAATGCCACGGGATGTAATACAAGCTTTATAAGCGGAGATATATCCTTCATGGAAGATATGAAGGGCTCGAATCCTAGAGCCATTAGAGAAAAAGCCTCCCTTGAATATTCTCCCCACTTCTTTTGGTAGTCTTTCATTAGATTAAGGTAAAGGGATCTGATCCTATCCACTGGTAACTTCTTCTCCTTTCCAGCTATATTTAGCATGAGCCAGGTCAGTGAAAACAGGACTATCCTCTTCATCGGGGCAGGAATATTTATCATGTTCCTATCAGATACTAATATAGCTAGACCTTCTCCCCGAAGTCTCATTAAGTCTTTTAACCTAAAGCCACTTTCCCTCTCTAAAGCGGGAATTATAGGTGGACCAGCTAATAAAATGGCTTCTGTGAGTGATATATTGGACCATTTAGACCAAAGCACTCCATCAGGTATCTCAGGAGACAAATCTCGTGGAGAAACACCCCTACCTGCAAGTAAACCCATGAGGGCGGCAGCTAGCTCTTCTATCTCCTGCTCCTCATGGGAGCGGGAGGACAATTTAATCACCTGCGGGGGATATCATAGCTACCATGACTATGCCCGGTGATGACATGTAATTTGAGAGTTCCCTCAATCCCTTAATGAGGAACGTATTTGCAGCTCTATAGGTTCCAAACCTATCATTACCAGCTATTATGACAACTGGCTTTCCTTTAGGTCCTCTCTTAATGAAATAATATGCGTAATTCTTCCTCTCTAACTTGGCCTTCTCCTCCGATGATAGGAATGCCGCTGATATCTGGCCTATACCCTCGGGCGCCTTATGTCCTCCTAGCACTACTACGAATTGCCCATATCTCACAGCATCGTTGAACTCGCTGGGAGAGAATATCCTCACCTCGAAACCCATCTCCTTGAGTATGCTTGCCGTTCTGTTTGCCGTTGGCATATCTACAGAGTTAGAAACTATGGCTACAGGTCCCGTCAGAACAGATGCAGATGAGGATGAGCTTAATACAGCGAGCATTATCAGCAGAAACATCAGGAAGGACAGGAGCTTGACCATCAGGTTAGAATACCGAAAGAGCTTATTAAAGATTTCCGACACATGCTAACTTCCTATCCTACAGTGTATAGCGGTAAACGTTAATAGCTGTTGATATAAAATAGCATGGCCGATGATGACAATTCCTTAAACCTAAATCGTGTGGTGTGACGGGCGGACTGATGGCCTTCTATAGATCAACCTTGCTACTTAGCCCGGATCAGACCTACTGCATTGCCGCTCAGCTCAGACATCAAATGACATAGGCAAATTTTTAAATGGATAATGGAAGCAGGCTGGGTGATGTATCTTTGCGGAGACCTACCTGTTTGTGGTAGCCTATTCACCGAATCTATCGTCCTTACGTGAGATAGTCTCAACTTATAACGGAACTATGTCCACATTTCCTCCAGATATAAGAGTGCCCTATGCTGAAGAATGCTTAAATGAGATTTCCAAGTTGACTAATGCAGTCCTCTTGGAATTGGAAGATGACAATGGGTATGAGCATACGTATCTCCTCTCATTTCCATCAAGAGATGAACTTGATAAATTCCTTGAAGTGCTCTCCGAAGTAGCCCATCTAAAGGCAGTTCTTGAAGCTAGTCTGTCCGGCGAGAAACAAGAGATATTCCTACCTAGGTGGATGTCCCACATCGTCACAAGGTATAGGGGAGGAGCACGCTATAGTATGGTGGAAAAATGGATGGTGGTTCAGGAGCCGAGCCAATCCTAACTAACTATTTATTTTTGTTCATGTCCAAACACGAGTTTCCTGACCTGATTGCCGACTTTCTCTATAGGATGCTCCTCTACCTTCCTTAATAGCTCCTCTAACTTTCCTCCATTGTTCTTATACGTCCTTACCCATTCATTGGCAAACTCTCCACTTACCACCCTCTCAGCGTACCTCCTCATCCTATCCTTAACTCCATCATCCAGCACCTTGGGCCCCACCGTAAGGCCTCCATACCTAGCAGTGACGGAAACCCTCTCCAGCATTCCCTTTATTCCATATCTCCATATGAGGTCCATTATTAGCTTAGCTTCATTCAGTGCTTCGAAGTACGCCACTTCAGGTTGATAACCCATATCTACCAAGGTCTCCCACCCTTTCATCAGGAGTTCCATCAATCCACCTACAAGTACGTTCTGCTCACCTATTAGATCAGTTTCAGTTTCTTCAGCGAAAGTTGTTTCTATGACTCCGGATCTGGTGGCTCCTATTCCTTTAGCTATAGCTAGAGCGAAATCCTTTGCCATGCCGGAGTAATCTTGGTATACAGCTACGAGGGCAGGGACACCTCTACCTCTGAGGTACTCTTCCCTCACAGCAGCCCCTGGAGCCTTTGGTGCAACCATCACTACATCTAACTCTTTCTTCGGCTTTATGAGGCCGTAATGAATTGTAAAACCATGGGCAAAGTTGACCACAGTTCCATCTCCTATATTGGGTTCTACCTCCCTAGCCCATACATCGGGCTGGACCATATCTGGTAGTAGATAAAGAACGACGTCGGCTTTAGCCACTGCGTCTCCAACGCTATGTACTTGAAAGCCCTCTCTCTCCGCTAGGCTCCAAGATTTTCCTCTTCTCACTCCTACTATCACATCTAGCCCACTATCCCTCAGGTTCAGGGCCTGGGCCCTTCCTTGTATTCCATACCCGACTACAGCTAGAGTCTTGCCCTCTAGGGGCTTCAAACTCACATCTTCATCAGAATACACCTTCGCCATTCTAAACACCTTCCACATCAAACTTTAGGGAAGAAAAACTTCGGTCAGGGGATCTTCAAGATCTAGGGTCATGGCATGGGACTCAACAGATATTACCTCCGGTAATGCACTCATCTTCTTTACAATCCACTCTATTTCCTCTGCTTTTCCCTCCATATCGATGGAAGCTAGGACCTCTCCATCCCTAAATTTGGCCTCTACATTCTTATAGGCGACCTTTCCCCTTCTAGTTATGTTAATGACCCTTGAGAACTGGTCGAGACTTCCAAATACCCTTACTTCAAGTCTTACCCTTGCTCTCATAACCTCACCTCCATACAAGATCAGTTTCCATGCTAGGTGGAAGTACCGCATCTGTAAGCCATTTCCCAGGCTGCACCCATGGTAATACAATGTCTCTCTCATTGTCTAATGATATATCTAATATGAGAGGCTCCTTATTTCTAACTGCCCATCTCACGGATCTCTCCAGATCGCCATAGCTTTCAGGCCTTGAGAATTCTATATTATAGGCATCCGATATCTTGGCGAAATCAGGATTGTCTGAGAACTCCGTTGCTATTATCCTCCTTTCATAGAGGTATATTTGCCACTGCTTAACCAGCATCAATGCTCTGTTATCAAATATGACTTCTATAAACGGGAGATTATAATCTCTCACCAAGGATAGATTGCTTAGGGTCATCTGGAAGCTCCCATCTCCATCTATGCATATCACTTGCCTGTCCCTAGCTGCAAGCTTGGCTCCTAGAGCTGCTGGTATGCCGAAGCCCATAGTCCCCAAGCCAGCTGACGTTATGAAAGTTCCTGGGAAAAATACATCCCAGTGGATCTCAGACCACATCTGATGGCTTCCAACACCAGTTACAGCTATTGTATCATTTGGAACGACATTCCTCAGGATCTTCAATACCCTCCATGGTGCAAGACCCTTGAAACTACTCTCCCATTCCCTTAAAGATCTCTCGAACTCCTTTCTTATCAATCTAAGCCATGATACGAATCTATTTCTACCTTTATCCCTAAATTCCATGGCTTTAATCTCGCTGAGGAGCATCCTCAGCGCGGTTCTAGCATCCCCTCTTATCTTAACATCGGTTGGAATATTCTTACCTAGTTCACTTGCGTCTATATCTATGTGTATTATCTTCTTCTCCCTCATTTCATCGAATCTTCCTACAGTTCTGTCAGAGAACCTAGTTCCAATGGCTAGGACAACATCTGCATTCGCTAGGGCAGCATCAGCCTCCGCCCTGCCATGCATCCCAGCTGGTCCCATGACGAGAGGATGATTGAACGGAACGGAGTTCTTACCTGGAAGGGTCGTTACTATTGGAGCCAGAATGTATTCAGCTAGCCTTAACACTTCGTTTGATGCCCTTGACCAGTAAACACCTCCACCGACCAATATTACTGGCCTTTCCGCCTCTGCCATCAGGTTGGCTGCCCTTCTTATGTCTTCAATGTGCGGATTTGGCGGAAGGTACTTACCGAAGTTGAGGGGAAGCATGTTTTCCTTTGGGATCTCTGCTTCGGCTACTTGAATATCTCTAGGGAGGTCTACTAGAGTAGGTCCCGGCCTTCCCATCAGAGCTACTTTGTAAGCAGTTGTCACTGCCGGGATAGCCTCCCTCGGTTCCTTTATCTGATACACGAACTTTGTTATCGGGGCTATGACACCGAAGATGTCTGTCTCTTGAAAGGCATCCCTTCCAAATACTTCCGTGGCAACCTGTCCCGTGAGAGCCATCACAGGGGAGGAGTCCATATAAGCATTTGCTATCCCTGTAACTAAATTCGTGGCCCCTGGCCCCGAAGTGGCTACCATCACACCCGGCTTCCTCGCAACTCTACCATAGGCATCAGCTGCGTGGGCTGCTCCCTGCTCATGCTTGAACATAATTACCTCTATCTCATCCCTGTATGGGTAAAGAGCATCATAGAGGGGCATTATAGAGCCGCCTATCACACCCACTAAGGTGTGAACACCTAATTCCAGTAAAAGAGAGGATATGGCATCTACAACTCGCTCATTCAAAGACCTACTAGTTGGATCAACAATCCCACCCTATAGAGGTTTTCAGCAGCTCACTCATGCTAAATATAAACTTTTTCATCAGGTGGGGTGGCATAGGATGCTAGGAGGCATCATCGGATGTCCTCATCACCTTTAGAGGAAATAGTCTCCATGAGGCATCTTCCCCACACGGCGGTTACACCAGCTTCCCTGCATATACCAATGGCTTCCTCATCATCAGAACCGGGTTGGAACCAGATCATCTTCACGCCCATCCTCACTGCCTCCCTAACTACAGACCTAGCTACCTTTGCTGGGACTACTATATCAACAACATCTGGTACCTCCGGTAGGGAGGATAGATTTGGATAGGCCTTATCCCCATCGATCTCCTTGGCATTCGGGTTGATAGCATATACCTTCCTATAATATCCTTTGAAAAACGAATATAGCTTGTATCCCCACTTTTCACGGTTTCTTGATACTCCAACAACGGCTACTACGTTCTTTCTATCTAGGAAGTCCCCTATTGACATATTCCCCGATTCTCCTCTACACTAAATAAAGGTTCTCAATTCACTATTCTACTCCAACTCATTAAAGATAAGCCTCGCTTTCTTTAATCTCTTCTCCAGACCTTTTATCTCCCTTTTCAGCCTACTGATCTTCCAGATGTTCAATAATTTTCTGAGAACCCCTTTTCTCCTGCTGAGAGAGACTATCATGTTATTTCTATCTTCTATAGCGGCTTCCAGCATCAGTATTGATTCCCTAGCTTCCTCCTTATATGGTTCTAGCTTATCCTCTAACTTCCTCAGTTCTCTCTCATACTCCTCCAGCAGGAGCTGATATACGTGATCCTTCATCTCGCCCTTCCTACTCTCTAAAGTATCAATTAAAGATCTCATCTCATTTCTCTTCTTTATTAGATCCTTGACAATCCTAGACCTCAAGTTTCGAGGAGGTAAGGAGAACACTTCCGGAGACCTAATTCCCATCCTCCCCCTCCTACGTACCTTCCTCTCCCCTACTTCCTCATCCTCATGAACCTCTTCTTTCTTTTCCTTTTTCTCAAGTCCTTCAAGACCGCTTCCAGCACTCTTCTCTCCCTCATTTGATGTCGCGATTTCGCCTAGCGATAGGAAGCTCACTACTTCCTTCAAACTAGGAGGAGGTCTGGGCTTTGGGTTAGGGGTTGAACCGAGGTGGACGCTTCTAACCTCTCCTATCCTGACGAAACTAGGTCTCTCAACAAATGGACCCTCAACATAAGCTACTCCTCTATCTAACCTCGTTATCCTCCGCGCCACTCCCTTACTAAGACCGAGGAACTCCACTATCGCTGAAATGTCCCTGCTATATTCCACCCTCAATATTATTTTATTCTCCGCTTGGCTGAGCAAAGTTTTTGATACGAGTTGGGGCCTTTGGGTTGAGAAGAGGAGCCCCAAGCCTTTCTTCCTTCCTCTAGTAGCTAACGCGTTTAGCCATGTGGCAGTCAGTGAGGCATTCTTACCTAAGGTACTCCCAGCCCCTCTCTCAGGAGCTAGTTCCTTAGCTTCATCAACCACTACTAGGAAACCATCCTCACTCTTCACATTCATTAACGCTTCTAAAGTATTAGCTACGAGTTCTGATGAGACTTCAGGGCTATACTTAGATAGATCGAGTATGAAGCTCACTCCTCTCACGGCGACTTGGGCCAGTCTCCTCGGGGATGCCTTCGTGAGGTCTATATCTCCCTCAGGTGATATGATGAGCAGATCGAATATCTCGGCTAAAGATGAATGCTCTCCTTCGGGATCTATTATCCCCACAGGGTATCCCTTATACAGCAGCTGTTCTACTATTCTCCTGATGGTCCACGATTTACCATATCCTGTTTTCGCTATTATAGCTGTTCTCCCAGTTACGAGCTCAGGGATCTTAAGCTCGATCTCCTTACCTGTCTCAACTTCCTTTCCCAGTGTTACGGTGTCCATCTGGGAAATGTGAGTGAATGGAATTTAATGATACTTCAAGCATCTCACTTGGCTCTGATGTAGGAATTTATGAGGGCGCTTAGTAAAGGGCGTCTAACTGATAGGATCATTACGTCGACCTGTTAGATAAGCTTAAATTTGATAATCATAATTATCATAATAGAAATTATGAAATTTGTGGATAGGGAAGAAGAGCTCAGTGCTATTAGAAGTAGGCTAGATTCCAACGATTTCGAGATGATTGTAGTTTATGGAAGGAGAAGGATAGGGAAGACTAGGCTTATTCTCGAGGCCTTGGCTGAAAGACCTCACATATACTATTTAGCAGTAGAGGGGGATAATATCAGGCATTTCATTAGAGCAGCATCTAGATCTGTCCCTAAGATAGCTCATGTGAGGGAGGACTGGGAATCCATCTTCTCCTTCCTTATAGATGAGATAGTTGTTATAGACGAATTTCCCAATCTGATAAAGGAGGACTCTCGGATCTTATCCCTCCTCCAGAGGATAGTGGATACTCAGCTTCAGAAGAGTAAGACCAAGCTCATCCTCTTAGGGTCATCCATCTCCATGATGAAAAATAAGGTTCTCTCGTACAGAAGCCCCCTATATGGAAGGAGAACATCTACACTGAAGCTTGGCCCCCTAAAATTCATTAAATTAAAGGAATTCTTCCCTCTAGTGAGCTGGAAAGAGCTTGTTGAGATATATGGATTTGCGGGAGGTATACCTTATTATCTAGAAAAATTGGGGACACCATTCTGGTCTTGGCTGGAACGGGAGCTGAGGACTTCAGATACCTTCCTGAAGGAAGAGGTTGACTTCCTCCTCAAGTACGAGTTTACAGATCTTGTAACATACAAGAGGATTTTGGAAGCGATAGCTCATGGTAAGAATACATCAAAGGAGATTAGAGATTATACAGGCATGACACACTCGGATATTACCCCCTATCTCAGGAACCTGATGGAGGTGGAACTGGTGAAGAGGGAAGTTCCCGTTACTGAAAGCTGGAACTCCAAAAGGGGCCGCTATTACCTAGCTGAGAACTTCCTCAATTTCTGGTTCAGGTTCATACAACCGAATCTCTCGTTGATAGAGGAGGGAATATTCAATGTTGAAGAAATTAGGAGGGAATACCCGCAATATCTTGGATCTATTTTCGAGGATATAGCAAGGCAGTTCATAATGGAGCTTATTAGGGAACGTAAGCTGAACATAACTCCCAGCAGAGTCGGGAGATGGTGGAGGAGGGATGAGGAAGTGGACCTAGTCGTTATAGACGATCGTTCTAGAAGGGCCCTCTTGATAGAGGTCAAGTGGTCGGACCTTAGCGAGAGAGATGTTTTGAGGGTTATTGGCAGGCTGCAAGGGAAGGGGGATTTACTGCTTAATGGATATGAGAAGAGCTATGGGATAGTGGCTAGAAGCGCGAAGAAGGTCAATGGTTTGCTCGTTTGGGACCTCAGAGATTTCGATCAAATAGAGCATTGATGAAAAGCCGCTAATATCCGAGAAATCTCATCTCGTGACAGTTAGGTTGTTCTCAGCTGTTCTAAGAAGCGGTTTTCTAAATCAACGTGATGAGAATAAACGATTAGCTAGTTGATTGCATTGTTACTTATCTGAGAAGCTCTTGTAGAGGTATTTGGACAGCTAGCCAGAGAATTATAGGTATAGTCAGACCAGGGAGAGATCTCTTGGCCTTGTATAGAAGCCATATGGTCACTATAATACCTATATTAAGAGCTATGAAGGGTAAAAGCGCGAAGATTATACCTAAAGACCTGAAAGAAGAAGCAGCAGCCATGGAATAGCAGAATACATCACCTAATCCCATGGAAACGTCACCGTGAAACACCATTAAAGGCTCAAGAGGATCTCTCTTCTCCTCAGATACCATTAAGAGTTCGCTTAGCGGTCCCTTAAATACGGAATATGCATCATAGAGAGCAAGGCCTGCTAATAAGAAGTAAATGAAGAGATCATTGAAGAAGTAAATGAAGAGATAGGCCAGAGATGCAGCTAGGAAAGATTTGGCCACGTTTCCCCATACATCGCTTCTCAAACTCAGCCACGTTATAAACACGGCTGCCAGCAGCTCGATAGACCAATGAACCCTAGATGAGTACAGGAGGGTATCTATCGATATGAAGGAGGAATAGACGAAGAAAGCAGCGATTAGCACTCTTATAACGCTGAACATCCTCTTTCTCACAAGTAATAGCATCAAGAAAGCTGTAATGAGAACCATCAAAACATAAAACAGGGATAAACCGGCGGATTCTTCTACACTCAGCTCTATCTGAGGCATGGGTCTGATGCTCAACACTATTGCAGCGGATATTACCTGAGATATGAGAGGCCACATAAGCGCGGAGTACCTACCCAATTACGGATCACCTTTCATCAAGTCTCCACTTCCTGATCACATTGTGCCAAGAGGTTTAAATTTCTTTACAGTAAATCCTAAGGGAAGCTTAAAGGTGTTTTTTATGGAAAGCGAGGTCGTCGTAGCCGAGAACCTAGTCAAGAGGTACGAGACTTTCCTGAGGAAGGGCATAATAAAGAGGGAAAGGAAGATAGTAGAGGCTCTCAGGGGGGTATCCTTCACCATCAGGAGAGGGGAGGTGTTTGGGCTTCTCGGTCCTAATGGTGCTGGTAAGACAACTACTGTCAAGATCCTAAGCACCTTACTTCTCCCTGACTCTGGAAGAGCCACTGTTCTCGGCTACGACGTTGTTAAGGAGGCTACTGAGGTAAGAAAGAGGATAGGAGTATCCCTTAGCGTAGAGAAAGGATTCTTCTGGAAGCTGACTGGGAGAGAGAACCTCACATACTTCGGGATGCTCTATGGACTAAGCGGATCTGATCTAAAGCAAAGGGTTCAGAGGATGCTGGAAGTAGTGGGGCTAGAGGAACTTGGCTCCTCTGATAAACTATATGAAGAATACTCATTGGGAATGAAGGCGAGGCTTAGCGTTGCTAGAGCTATGCTTACTGATCCGGAGCTATTGATTCTAGATGAGCCCACTTTAGGCCTTGACCCTCCATCTGCTAGGCTTCTGAGGGAACTACTAATAAGGATAGCCCATGACGAAGGGAAAACAGTCCTGATAACCACTCACAACATGTTTGAGGCTGAGATAGTCTGTGATAGACTTGCAATAATAAATAAAGGGAAGATAATAGCACTTGACAGGGTAGAAGGACTTAAGAGATCAGTTTTAGGTGATATAACACTGGAGATTAATGCCATACTCCCGGTTAGGGTCAGCCTAGGTAAAGTTGCTGACGAGCTGAGGATCGCCCTCGGTAGGGATGTGGAGATAGAGCCGGAAGAGGAGGGGGCAAGGATAAAGGTCATTTTGAGTCCCAAGGAGAAGGAGTTGGTGACACAGAAAGCACTGGAAACCCTTTATAGTCTAGGAGCTCATATAAGGAGGATAGAGATCAAAGAACCGACATTAGAGGACGTTTTCATCGAACTGACGGAAGGAGAGGCAAAATGAGCGTATTCAGCCTCCTGAAATCAGGCGTTATCCTAGACATATACTTCTTCAAGAACAATAGGGCAGAGATGATATCCTTCCTCACATGGCCCTACATCCTACTGATCCTGATGCTGGGTATGGGGTTCATCTTCGGATCGGCTCAGACATTCAAATCCAATGTCAAGGTGAATGCTGACCCAGTTGTCTTCTTCGTGGCATCGACGCTCATAGCGATGGCATCTATGTCCGTGATGTGGGAGGTTGGAGGAGCCGTTCTAACTCATAGATGGTCAGGAACCCTTCCATACGTGCTATTGGCTCCCTACAGGACATCAATCACCCTAGTCATGTCATACGTCCCCAGATATCTCCTATGGTCCTTCATACAACTCGCAGAATTCGTTCCATTGCTTATTTGGAGAGAAGGCATTCTGGGAGGATTGCAGGATACCCTCGTGATAGCCCTAGCCATTGTCATAGGGATGTTACCCATCCTCGGTTTCTCCGCCATATTCGGGTCATTTCTCCTGACGTTGAAAGAGGAGAGCAATGTACTCAGTTGGTTAAATCCCATAATACTTATCCTTTCTGGCGCATTCTATCCGGCTTACCTATTCCCGGCTTGGGCTAGACTGATCTCCCAGCTTATCCCCACCACATATACCTTCGAGCTGGCTAGGCTCGCATCCCTAGTAGGAGCCCCTAAACTAGCAGAGATGACTTTCCTCATAGCTGTGCTTCTTGGGATGTCCCTCCTCTATAACTTAGCCTCCTACGCAGCTCTTGGAAAAGCTGAGAGGAAGGCCCTGAGAAAGGGTGCTATATGATATGATGTTCACGAAGATAAGGGCCATACTGATTCTCCACACGATAAGGCTGTGGAGATATGGGATGAGCTTCCTTAACATGATAATATCCCAAACTCTCTGGATACTTCTCTTCATACTGGGAATCCTCCTATTTGTACCACCAGAGCACTTAACTACAGCTCTCAGACTGGCCTACTGGACAATAGCGGCTTGGACTATAATATCTAGTTTCTCCTCCCTCATTGGAGGATGGACCAATTTCTTCATAATGATGGGAATGGTGGAAGAGCATATAATCAGGAACACCTCCCCCTTCACCGCAATAGTCGGGAGGGTCCTAACAGGTACTACAGTGTCATTCGCCATAATAATCGCTATGGGCTATTTTCTAGGAGGAATATTCGGCAAGGACCTGATGGCATTCAAGGATCCTCCCCTGATATTGGCGGGATTCATCTTCCTGATAGTGGAGAGCCTATCTTACGCTCTCTCCATTTCAGCAGCTTCTATGAGAACTAGTGTCTCTCAGCAGTTTCTGGAGATACTGAATTTCGGTATCATAGGAATCCTAATAATACCCATAAGTATGTTACCGCCCCAAGTAAGAATTCCCTATCTCCTGATACCCTATATAGCACCCGTATATCTCATGAAGATCGCAGTAGGAGCCGAGAATTCAATCCTTCTCAGAGAAGCTCTCCTCATATCAATAGCGGAGTCATCTGTAATGGCCATATTTGCGCTCGAGCTCATGAGAACTGTGGAGCATTATGTAAGGAAAAATGGGGTCAGGGCAATAGGCCTATGGTGATCTAGCTAGGGAATGCTTATAGTATACCACCCCCTGGAATCCCCATGTCATCGCTGGCTGAAGGCTCATTGGCGCCCGAGTTCTGTCTTCCCGACCAAGATGGTCAAGAAGTTTGCCTTGATCAGTTCAGGGGTAAATGGCTCATTCTCTATTTCTATCCCAGAGATAACACGAAGGGGTGCACCCAGGAGGCAATGGATTTTACCTCTTTAAGGAGGCAATTTGAGGAGTTAGGAGCTGTTATAGTCGGTATAAGCCCCGATTCTACGGAAAGCCACAGAAGATTTAAGGAAAAACGCGGAATCGAGATCACACTCTTGAGTGATACTAGAAGGGAAATTATAAGAAAGTATGGTGCCTGGGGAAAGAAGAAAATGGCTGGTAGGGAGTATTTCGGTGTTATTAGGAGCACATTCATTATAGATCCGGAGGGAAGGATAAGGAAAATATGGAGAAAGGTAAGGGTAAAGGGGCATGCTAAGGAGGTCCTAGAGGCTATCAAATTGCTGACATCTGATGCATCATAGCTTTCTAGCCACTAAGATGTAATTACCGAGGAATCCTCTCTCTGATCTTACCACCTCTAAACTCAACCTACTTAGAAGCTCAACCATCTCCTTAAATGCGTAGAATTCAGATTTTATGCCCAGAATGTACTCTACTACTCTCAATACCTTCGTTAGTGGACTTGATGCATCGAAGTCGAATATAGATACATAACCTCCCCTAACCACTACTCTAGCAGCCTCCCTCAATGCCCCCTCCCTATCTGATATGTGATGGAGGGAATCAAAGAAGAAGGCCATATCGAAGGAGGAATCTGGGAAAGGGAGGGAAGAGGCATCTCCTATTATAACATGGACGTTCCTTAAGCCGGACATTCTGTTGAATGCCTTAACTGCCATCGAGGAATTTACCTCTATCATGAAAACCTCCTTAACCATGGAGGAGAGGATCTCATCTGCCAATCCATAACCCCCACCTATATCTAGTAGTTTTCCGGGCTCCAGCTCCCTAACCACATCAATGAGTGGATCGTAGGATAGGCCGGGTAGCGAGTAAAACAACCTGTAAGCTAGAGGTTCCCTACCCAATACGGGATCCCCACCAGTGTAGGGCCATGGCAGCTGCCGAGTATTCCCTCACATCATCATATGTTGGGATCCCTGCAGCTTCAATGATCCTCCTTTTCTCCCTGGTATACCTGCCCCCCGCCGCGAATACAAGCATGGGCTTTCCCTTACTATCAAAATTAGCCAGCATTTCCGCAAAATCATCCTCTAACGGAGAATCTTGGAACACAATGAATACCCCTATCAAACCGACTTCCCTCTCATCTAGATCAGCGAGGATCTTTATTGCTTTCAGGTAGTCCTCGGCGGAGGCGCTACCTGTCAGATCCAATACGAAATCTCCCACTAAAGCATATGGAGGGAGATTACTCCTCAACCTCTCTTTTGAATCTTCACTCAGCTTCGCTAGAGGGACCTTCCTGAGGCTAAGCTCATCAGCGGCCATAACGCAGGGCCCAGCACCATTAGTCACCATGACAGATCCTCCCACTGCTGGATGTTGCTTCGCCAAGGCCTTTACAGCTGCATATAGCTCACCGAATGAATCAACTATTAAGGCTCCGGCCTGTCTCAAAGCAGCTGTTGCAACCTCATGCCTCGCTACCATCCTGCCAGTATGGGATACGGCTGCCGTAGCTCCCTTTTCAGTTTTGCTGGCCTTATATACCACTACAGGTTTTCCACAGTTCCTTATGGAATTCAAGAGTTCCCTTCCCCTAGTGAAGCTCTCAATGTAAACTCCTATGACCTTCGTCCTCTCATCATCTGCTAGGTAACCTATGATGTCCGCCTCATCCACATCTGCCCTATTCCCCAAGCTCGTCATCTTGCTTACACCTAACGAATCCTCAGCTGCCCAGTCCAAGAAGGTTGCGCCAAAAGTCCCACTCTGACTTAGAAATGCAGCGGGTCCAGGACCAGGCCTTCCCATCCTCTCATGAGGCTGAAAAGATGTATCTACTCTGGAATAACCATCAAACACGCCTATGCAATTGGGTCCAATTATCCTAATCCCATTCTCCCTAGCTATCCGTACTACTTCATCTTCCAGCTCCTTTCCCTGCGGACCAGCCTCCCCAAAGCCTCCAGATATTATGACTACCGCCTTAACCCCCTTCCTCGCGCACTGCCTCATCGCCTCCGGAACAACCGGAGCGGGCAGCGTTATCACAGCCAGATCCACCTCTCCCGGGACGTCCAGTATTGAGGGATATGCCCTCAAATTCAATATCTCTTCAGCTTTCGGATTTACTGGATAGATCTTACCAGAATATCCTGTCATAATAAGGCTTCTGAGGGATTCATGACCTATCTTCCCAGGCCTTGAAGAAGCGCCTATCACCGCCACGGCCCTAGGCTCGAAGAACCCATCTAGATCGGAAATCGCTTCCATCCAATATCCCTCCTACTAGTATGAGTAAAAATCATATCAAGTTTTGCAGTACGCCTGAGCCAAAATAGGTGCAGTACATCTGCTCATTACCGAGCTAGATTGCGGGATTAATGGAAAAATAAGGTGATAATGGAATGAATCGGACTGTACTGGATCGGATCAGATGGGACTGGAGGTTAATACTCAACCATCCTCTTCAATTTCTTCGCGGATCTTATCCAACCAGCTACTTGATTCTTTGTGGGGAGTCTCCTCACTAGTTTCTTTTCATTAGCCTTTAAGATAGCCTCATATAGGTTATCCGGGTTCCTCTTCGCAAGTTCTACTACAGTGTCAACACCAGCCTGTTCTAATAGATCCGAATACTCTTCCCCTACTCCAGGTATTCTAAATAAATCCGCTCTGTTAACCCATTCTAGTACCTTCTTCTCAGATACTCCTAGATTCTTAGCCAACCTTTTCCTTTCCGATCTCTTGGATGCCTTCCTCAGGAGGTCGTTCACCGTTTTAATACCCATTCCCTTCAGCTTTTTTGAATAGATTCCTCCTATTCCCTCTATAGCTTCAATAGGGTAACTTAACTTTCTCCTAGGCATGATAACACCTACCCAGAAAATCCTACTTTTATTAAAAAGTTTCCCAAAGGCTCCCTTCAAGAGCTGCGAATATTTTTCATTTTAGGAGGACCACGTTAGTCGGTGGGATCGTAGTCCTCAGAATGAGCTATGATAGGGGTACCCTGTTAATCGAAGGCGTTGAAAAGCTACCCTATTGTAGATGGGACCCTAGATCAGGAAAGTTGAGGGCAATGGCCTATAGATATAGGGAGATTAGAGAACTGATCCCTCAGGCCATAGATGATGTCTTTAATCCTCTGCCCTCACCCGACCTAAAGGGAGCCGTTAAGCTCAAACCTTTCCAAGAGGATGCGTTTAATTCGTGGCTTAAGAGTAAGAGAGGAATAATAGTCCTTCCGACTGGAGCTGGCAAGACTTACATCGCTTTGAAGGCCATGGAAGTGCTGAAGGAACCTACCTTGGTAGTGGTACCAACGATCCCCCTACTAAATCAGTGGAGGGATCTCGTACAATCCCTTTACGGGATTGAAGTAGGGATAGTAGGCGGTGGCAAGGATATTCTGAAGCCTGTAACAGTCATTACCTATGACTCAGCCTATTTAAGGGCTGCTGACTTGGGAAACAGGTTCCAACTGATGATATTCGACGAGGTGCATCACTTGGCAGCCGAGGGCTACATGGAAATAGCTGAACTATCCGCCTCCCCTCATAGGATGGGCTTGACTGCAACTTTGGAGAGGGAAGATGGAAGGCACAGGCTCCTCTTTCCATTGGTTGGCGGAGTGGTCTATAGGATGACCCCGAACGAACTAGCTGGTGAGCACTTATCGGAGTTCGACACGGTAAGGCTCAGGGTAGATCTCTTGGATGATGAAAGGAAGAGATATGAGAGGTTCCTGAGGGAATACAAGGAGTTCTTAAGGAAAACCGGTATCTCAATGAGGTCTCTAGATGACTTCAGGAAGCTTGTGGTGAGAAGCGGCAGGAATATGTACGCTAGACAGGCCCTTCTCTCTTGGAATGAAGCTAGGAAGATAGCCATAAATTCAAAGGCAAAGCTTCAAGTCCTTCAGGATCTCCTAGAGAGCCATAGAGGAGATAAGGTGATAATATTCACCGAGTATAATGAGATGGCGGAGGAGATAAGCAAACGATTTCTAATACCTCTGATAACCCATAGGACAAGTCGGAGGGAGAGGGAGAAGATACTGAATGCCTTCAAGATAGGGTCTGTGACGAAGATAGTTACCTCTAAGGTCTTGGATGAAGGATTAGATGTACCAGACGCTAGGGTAGGTATCATACTGGGAGGAACTGGGAGCAGAAGGGAGTTCATTCAGAGATTGGGGAGAATTCTCAGGAAGAGAGAAGGGAAGAGAGCGATTCTATATGAGGTAGTATCAAGGGGGACATCGGAGGTCAGGATATCCAGCAGGAGAAGGAAGGGTTTGAATTAATGCTCCCCTCTCAGCTTCTCAGAGCTAGGACGAGCAGAGGAAAGATCTATCCCCTCTGGGCGAGGGGATCCGATGAAGAGCTTCAACTAGCCCAAGATTTGATCAGCTCTTTTAAGGCTGGAATGAGGCTCAGCGAGATTCATGAGAGGATTGAGGAAATAGAAGAG
>JAOZGJ010000023.1 GCA_027491785.1 Thermoproteota archaeon
CATAGGACTAGATGAAGGTTATCTTAATATTCTTATATGTTCCTTAATTTGGGATAGTATGGCCTTACTAAGGAATAATAATGGTAAATCTGTCACTCCTGGGCTAGAAGAGTATCTCACTGCTATATATAGGTTAAAGAAGAAGGGGAGAAAGGTCGTAAGGGTAAAAGAGCTAGCAAGGGAGATGAATGTGAGGCTCTCCAGTGTCACAGATGCCGCCAAGCGCTTGTCCAGCATGGGATTAGTTCACTATGAGAAGTACGGTTACATAGATCTGACACCAAAGGGAGAAGAAATTGCTATATCTACCATAAAAAAGGAAGAAATTTTCTTTAAATTCCTGACGAATGTATTAGGTGTAGATAGCAAGAGAGCTAGGGAGGAAGCGTGCTGGATAGAGCATGGGGTTGGGGAGGACACCATCCTTAGGATCTCGGCCTTAATGGAATTCCTCAATACCTGTATCAATGAATTTAATTATAAATTCGAGAAATATTTATATAAGACGGGATGTTAGGGAACTAGTATGTATTTTTCAGCTATTAATGTCCAATAAAATAACCAATTATTTAATTAATATAATCATAAAAAAGTTAAATAGAATTTGGATCACTATATTCAAGCCCATGGAGGTGTTGAGTATGGCTAAGTACAGGATAGTTCATGAGAGAGAATCTTGCATAGCAGATGGTGTATGCGCTTCCCTATGCCCAGATAACTGGGTAATAGAGGATGACGGCCTAGCTAGCCCCCTGAAGACAGAGTTAGACGATTTAGGATGCAACATGGAAGCTGCCCAAGCGTGCCCTGTGAACATAATCCATATCTACGAGATAAAGGAAGATGGAAGCGAAGTCCAGCTAATATGAAAGATCTTTTTCTATCTAATTGAATGGGTGGTGGGCTCCCCCGAGGTGGATGGAGGTCAGGGAGCCCCTTCTTTCCCTCTTAAGCACTCACCCCAGCTGGCTGGTAGCGCCATCCGTCCACCTTAGGGCCGCTCCCTTCCGGGCCTAACCCTCTTCGGTGGTAAAGGGGCTTATCCCATCCTTCCGGATGAGACCGCCCCACCGGTGGCCCACCAGTGCCAAGGATCATCGGCTTAGGAGGGCGAAGGTAGCTCCCCTCCCTCCACCGCTCTCGGGGGTTACTGGCCCCGGCATTAGCCTTCCGGTCAAGGGGACGGCTACTCCCCCAGCCCTACCCCACCACCCAATTGAGATATATAGGCTCGAAATAAAAAGGGTTCAGTCAAATCTAATGAGGGGATAGCCTCTTTACTTCATTACCAAATGCAATAAGAACTTCATCAGCTAGTTCTGTGAATATACCGACATCTACAACTCCGGGATATAGTTTAAGCTGCTTTTCAACAGCACTTGGGTCCTCTAGCGGTTCACACCTAATATCCAGTATATAGTTGCCATTATCTGATATGAAAGGAGATTCTCCATTCATTCTAATAACTGCTTTGGAATTAAGAACAACCTCTAGAAGATTTCTAGTCCACTCCACCCCGTAGGGAAGGACTTCTATTGGTAAAGGCTTTTTAGTACATAATCGGTTCACCAGCTTCCTGTGATCAGCTATTATCACATAGTAATCGCTATTCACGGCAAGCACCTTTTCTCTCACTAAAGCCCCGCCTCCACCCTTCAAGAGGTTCAATTCACTGTCTATTTCATCAGCTCCATCTATAGTAAGGTCAGGTTTACCATAGCTCGGATCCACCACATTAAGTCCGTTTCTCCTAGCGACGGATTCTATTTGGCTGGATGAAGGTATCACTTTCAGATCTTCAGCTAAATCAGAGGAGGCTAATTCCTCTACAAAAGCTGAAACAGTCGTTCCTGATCCAAGTCCCAGTATATCAACTCCTTTGACGAGGTTCAGGGCATACCTAGAGACTACCCTTTTCTCCATCTCAACCTGCAAGTACATCACCTAGTAACTATCTCAACAGTATCCATGTCCTCTAGGATAAAATCAGGCCCTACTTTCATTGGAGAGTAAGGAAGTCTCTCAGCCCACACCTTGGCATACCTAAATCTCTCGCTAAATGATTTATGTATGACCCTAGCTAAATCAATTACTGTAGAGCCACGGGACAGTATCACTGCTCTTTCTGATGGATATTTTTCACTTTTAGATTTAGTAAACACTCTGATAAGTCCCAGTTCCTTCAGTATCCTAACTCCCAGCTCATCCTTGGAGGGAATGCCACCAGGATACGTTACTATAGCTAATGCCTTATCACTTAATTTGCTTTTTAGATGCTCTATCGACGCCCTGTCATTCAACAGATCCACTTTAGTGAGGAAGATGATGAATGGCTTGTATTTCTTCTCTCCAAATATCGCTTCTTCCACATCCTCTAGGGTAACGTACCCTTCTATTTCAACCCAAGCTCTCTCTATGCCATAGAAATGCAGCAGATCCCTAACGTCCTTCTCATTTCCATCAGCTATTTTACCCTTATTAATCACTATAATTGTTGGAGCTGCTTTGCTTCTCTTTATCCTGACCCTTCCCCTAGGCCTCTCCAATAGGATTCCTTTAGATTCGAGGAACTTCACCAATTCCTCAAAATGGACCAATGGTTCATCTGATGAATCTAAAACGATCCCTAGAACATCAGCATTACCTGCCAAGGTAACTGATAGTTTGGTAGGTCCTCCTTGGGCTTCCAATATTATCGGAGGAGCTTCCACCACTTGAATCTGAGCGCCCTTAAATTCCATCATTCCTTCTACGGGCCTTAGGGTCGAGAAGGGATTAGGGGATATGTCTACTCTGGCGTTGGTTAAAGCGGAGAGTACAGTGCTTCTCCCCGAGTTAGTGTAACCTAAGAGTACTAATTGGGCCGCGCCTCTCTTCTCAACCAGTAATGAAAGTCCCTTTGACTTTTTACTTAATCTACGCTTCTCTATTTCCTCCTTAAGTTCTGACATCCTTCTCTTTATGAATTTCTCCATTTTCTCTGTTCCTTTATGTTTTGGAATAAGGGCATAGAACTCTTTGAGCTTCTGTAATTTTTCCTCAGGAGTTCTTGCCTTTGAGTATTCCTCCCATTTAGCCTGAGCTTCAGGAGGGATATTTGTAGGCATTATTTCTTCCTCCTTTTCTTCTTCACCTCTATAGCTTCTCCTAAGGTTATGGGCTTAGATATTACTGGAGGACCGGTCTCCGTAATGGCATGAGAGCTTCTTTCTGGGTTCCTTTGTATTATATCTATCTCGAGTAATTTTTCTATGCCTCTAGCTATATCATAGGGAGGTACAACCTTCTCCGCCTCTATGTTTCTCAGAAGAGAGGATTTTATGTTAAGAGCAGTGGCTATCTGTTCAACTGTGAGGCCAAGTTCCTCTCTAGCCTCCCTGATCTTGCTTCCATATCCCTCGATGTAGTCTACCTCTTCTATCTTTGGCTTTCTTTTCGGTAATGGAATACCCTTTGGCTTCTTCCTTTGAATATTCCCTTTGAGAGGAGCCTGCTTCGCTTTCCTCAGATCAACCTTCAGCTCCTCCCTTTTTATGCTTCTCCCCCTGATCTTTCTAGCGCAACTCGGACAAACCACCGCCTTATATCCATCCAGATCTATTATTACGGGCTTCCCGATGAATGTTCCACCGCATATTTCGCATACATAAACTTCCTCTGGCAAGATCCTCCGCTCCCGATGAATTACACCTTAAGGTAAACTTTAGTTTTACTAGGCTTAATGCTATATGATGAGGAAGTTCAGACCTAGAGATCTTGAGAGGATGCTTAGGAGCATGGGAGTCAAAGTTAGGAGTTTAGATGCCCTAGAAGTCCTTATACGCCTCAGAGATGGAACGACTCTCAGAATATCCAACCCCCAAGTTTCTATTACAAAGGTAGGAGGAGAAGAAGTCTACCAAGTAATGGGCCATGCTGAGGAGATTATAGAGAGTCAGGGGGCTCAGACATACGAGCCTTCAGAGGAAGACATAGCTCTTGTAGCTTCTCAGGCGGGAGTTAGTTACGAAGATGCGAAGAGAGCTCTCATTGAAACCCAAGGAGATCTAGCCGAAGCTATCCTGAAGCTCAAGGAGGGAGCCCCTTGAGTCTTAGAAGACTTTGGGCAGTATGGAGAATGCCTTACATAAAGCTAATTGCGTCAAGAGGCAATGAGGAGTGCATATTCTGTACTCTACCGTCAGCTGGTAGAGATGAGGAGAATTTCATCCTCTATAGATCGAGCTATTGCTTCATAATTATGAATAAATACCCTTATAATCCCGGCCATTTAATGGTAGCCCCTTACCGCCACGTAGCCAGTTTAGATGAGCTCACAGAGGAGGAAGCTCTTGACATGTGGAGGCTGATTAGGATATCCATGTTAGCGCTTAGAAAAGCTATGAATCCGGAAGGATTTAACATTGGAGCTAATATAGGGAAGGCTGCTGGTGCAGGGTTCGAGGGACATGTGCACATTCACATAGTGCCTAGATGGAAGGGAGATACTAACTTCATGCCTGTCATAAGTAACACTAAAGTAGTGAGCGATGCCCTGAGAAACACATACTATGAATTGAAGGAAGCATTGGAAGAGGTATTAAAGGAGTTTATCCTGGAGAAGAGTTCCAGATGAATGTTTATTTATCTTTAGAGGATCCCTTAAAGGGGCCGTGGTCTAGCTTGGTAGGATGCCGGCCTCGGGAGCCGGAGGTCCCGGGTTCAAATCCCGGCGGCCCCATTTCTCCAGAGAACATGAAGCAATTTAGTAAAACTTATTTGAGAATCCAGACACTATTTATTAGTAAGCCCCGGGCGGGATTCGAACCCGCGACCTGCCGCTTACGAGGCGGCCGCTCTAACCGAGCTGAGCTACCGGGGCACTGAGATATGCATTGGGAGTTACCACTATAAACTTTACTAGATGAGGAAATATGGATGAAGGAGATTTAGTCGTGCTGGCCCTTGCAGTAGTGACTCGTGACTTGAGTCTTGCTAAGAAAATAATGCATTTCGCTCGTGACGGGGTACTAGAGGAGGGTGAAATGCAGGAGAAGCTTAAACTACCATCAGCTGAGCTTAGACAGCTCCTGTATAGGATGCAGGATTCTAACTTGGTTATCCAGCTAGGCACTAAGGAGGATGAATCTGGAAATAGGTTAACGTATTGGAGGATAAATGGGGATGTAGCTGAGTCCTTCTTGATCAGAAAAATAAAAGATGTCCTAGAAATGCTTAGAAAGCGGAGAGAAGAGGAATTCTCAGGAGAGTATTATGTATGTGCTGCAGATCCAACCCATATAAGGCTTAGCTTTGATGAGGTTATAGCTAAAATGGGCGAATCTGGTAGCCTTGTTTGCCCTATATGTGGGGCAATGCTAGAGCCGGTTAATAAGGAGAAAGTGCTAGAGGATCTTGATAATATGATTAAGACGCTTGAAAAGGCATTAGAAGTACTTGAAGGAGAGGCAGGTTGACTAGAAGTTTTATTATCCAAGAAAGAATTCCGAAGGAGCTTCCTCAAAGGAAATTACTTGAAGAGCTTGGGTGGGAGATACTAGAAAGGATAGAAGGATTAGAGGTACCTGATCTGGATCTGGATATAGAGGACGGATGGGTTCGGGTAACATTGTCCGGACCGGATGAAGGTGTAGCTGAGAACCTACTCGATAGATTTTATGGAAAAATATCGGACTTAGATGAGCTAAGGATAGGAGATACCTTCAAGGGGTTTATAACGGATCTAGGTAAGGTTGGTTATGGAATATATTTCAAGATCTCCGCCTCAAGAAAGGATGCCCTTTATCCCCTCTTCAAGATGAGATATCAGCTAGCAAGGGGAAAGAAGATATCAGCCAGAAGAATAGCTAAAATCTATGGCTTTATAGACGATATGGCTCTGGAGCTTGAATTAGTTAAGAAGGAGGAAGATGGAGTTTATGTAGCTCTTTCCCCTAGGCAGTTATCCATATTAGAAGGCTGGATAAGGAGAAGCAGCGATGTCTTATTTATCGTAGGAGCAACTCCTAGGCAGATAAGAAGGGCCCTGCTTAGGACAGGTCATCGAAGGGATGTGAGAGTTGTGAGGATGTCTTTTCTATCACATGCACTCGTTTGCAAGAAAGGGACGCAAGCAAAGGGTCTCATACCTAGGATTGGACCCTATCTCCCCAAGGCGATTCTATCAGTTCTCTCTGTAGAGAGGATTAAGGGCCTTCTCTCTGATTGAGAGGAAGCTTTAAAAATCCTATTCGTGTTAGGAGGGATGGGGGCCGGGGTGCCCTAGTCCGGTAGGGGGCTGGCCTGCTAAGGGCTCCTGTGGAAAGCCAGTGGCCCATTGGGCCGCGAGGGTTCGAATCCCTCCCCCGGCGCCATTCAGAGGGCCGGTGGTCTAGAGGCTATGACGCCGCCCTTACGAGGCGGAGGTCGGGGGTTCGATTCCCCCCCGGCCCATTAGGGAGGACGGAATTGATAAGGGAGAGTGGTGGTTTCTATAACAGGGATCCAAGGAATTACGAACTAAGAGTAGCGTTGCTATATCCTGCACCTTATTTGGCCTCAGTAAATTCCTTAGGGCATCAAATGCTCTACTTCATGTTAAATTCGGTCGATGGAGTTATGGCTGAAAGATTCGTGACGGACATTAGGGGATCTATAGAAAGCGGAAGGTCTCTGAAAGATTTCGATCTGATAATAGCAACTGTCCATTTCGAAGGACAATATCCAATTCTCCTAAGAATGATCAGTAAGTTAAGGAAGCCTTTAATTGTAGGAGGACCTGCTGTTTCTGCTAACCCCATTCCAATAAGTGGTGTTGCAAAGGCCGTTGGCGTAGGAGACGGAGAGGTACTAATTCCCTATCTAATAGAGGCATTGTTGGAGAACGATTTAGACAGTCTCTCTAGCAGGGGGTTCTTCATACCATCCCTTAGAAACAAAGTTTCTTTTACCAGAACTAGAGAGATAAATCCACTAAGAAGGCAAATTCTCGTAACTAAGGATCAGATCCCAATAAACAAATTCCTATTAGAGATATCGAGGGGATGCGGGTGGGGTTGCAGGTTCTGCATGATCGGATGGCACTGGAGACCTAGGTTAGATCCGAATTTGTCGACCCTAGAGGAGGCATTAGACTATGCAACACATGCAGGATTTCAAGAGATCTACATAGTAGGGAGTGATGCCGCGTCATCGAGCATATTGAAGGATGCACTGCAGATGATTATTGAGAGAGGCCTTAGAGCGAGTTTACCGTCATTAAGGGCAGACCAAGTTGACAGCGAGCTCATCAAACTAGCTGTGGCTGCAGGTGAGAGAACCCTTACTTTAGCACCTGAAACAGGAAGCGATAAGATTAAACATGTGATAAATAAATCTATAGATAACGAGGAATTCCTCAGAGTTGCCCAAGAGGGAAAAGAGAATGGAATGAAGCATGTAAAGCTCTACTTCATTACAGGCCTTCCTTGGGAAGAGGATGAGGATCTAATTGAGTCGGTGAAATTAGCTAACAAGGTTAGGAGCCTCATAGACACAAAGGTTACAGTGAGCATTTTCGTTCCAAAGGCGGGCACTCCCTTCGAAAATATGCCATTGGAGAGGGAGCATGTCGTAAAGAGGAGGATCTCATTATTTAGGAAGGGTTTCAGGGGAAGGATAAATGCAATGCATTACGGAAGGGCATATATTCAAACAATCTTCTCAGTCGGAGGATTTGAGATAGCTAGATTTCTTAGGGAGGGATACGAGGTACCGTATAATAAGGGGGCATATAGATCGTTCGCTAGGAGCCTCGGAATAGATCTAGACCGTATAGTTTACCATAGGAGAGATACTCCTTGGTGGGATTTCGTAGATACGGGGATAAGGAGGGAGTATCTATCAAAAGAACTAGATAGGGCATCTAGATATGAAACCACGCCTGGATGCGATATAGCATGTACTAGATGCATGGAGAATTGCTGGATACTTTCGAAGAAAGTATGACTCTGACAGGAAATTTATATTACTCCTTGACACTAATCGGATGGTGATATTCGATGCCAACTTACGTACTGCTGATACTATACAAGTTGAAGGAGTTAAGTGATGAAGAAGAGGAAAAGGCTCGGAGACAGTGGGAAGATATAATGGAGGAATGGCCACCAGAGATCAGGTTAATCGGCGTATATGATCATGCCTGGGGAACCGAGTACAATGGGATAATACAAGTAGAAACGGAGAGCATGGATGCTTTTACTAGGTTCTGGAAATGGTTCAGGGATAAGATAAGGTGGTATGTCCCAGAAACTAAAACGATAGTAGCTTTGAAGAGGTAGAATATCACTTTATTTTTTGGTTTTTAGTAAAGATATTTAAGATAGATAAATAGGAATCATCTCACTCCGAGCCACAGCATCACTAAGACAATTACTACACCTGTACCTACCAGAAATAATCCATAAGCAAGTTTATTTTCGCCAGATAGAGAACCTAAGAAGGTACCCATTAAGAAAAGTATCGATAGAGCTTCTCCTAAGGATATTACATAGGACTCCGTTATGCTAAATATTCCCCTAACTGATAGATAGAAAGGTAATATTAGAGATATCATAACTAGGAAGGGCACTAATCCGCTTGCTATCGCAACTAAGATAGCAGACAAGCTCTCAGCTTTTCCAATAAGGGTTTCATCTAGATCCATGAAGACAGCAACTTCCAGCTCCTTTATTCTGGAAGCTCTTTCAGCCCTCTCAGTCAGATAAGTTCCCATAGTTCCTGATATTAGGACTGCAACAGCCCCACCGAGTATTGTATTGACTATTATGCTCGGATCCTTTAGGCCTGATATAAAGCTCCCCATGAGAACGCCTAGTATCATAAGCAGACTATCAAACGAATTTGTTACCACATATCTCCTCGCTACTTCACCCATCTCACTTACTTTTGATATTACTCTGACGCTTTCCATGATTCCATCGATTTTCTCCATAAGGTATGAGAGTAAGGAGGGTATTTTCCTTTTCCTCCCTTCTTCTGCATCCTCCTTCATCAGGACTCTATATCTGGTTAGTAAGCAGCTAAATAAAACTATGAGCATTTGAGTTAATTTGTTAAATAATATGGGAGTCGATACAGAGGGGGATATTCATAGCACCTATCAAGGAAAAAATAGAGAAGCTTTTGGATTTTATAGGCGAGAATCTATCAGAAGTAGATGAGGAATCCACGCAAAGATTTATAAAATCTCTACTTAGAACGCTAGGTGAGGGAAAAATTTTTGTAGTGGGAGCCGGTAGATCCGGACTCGTCGCGAGGGCATTTGCCATGAGGTTGATGCACATAGGTTTCCAAGTTTACGTAATCGGAGAGACTGTTACTCCTTCCGTTGGCGCAGGTGATTTGGTAATAGTAGTTAGCGGCTCTGGTGAGACGAAGTTTCCTCTGTCAGCTGCCCAAGTAGCTAAGGATGCTGGAGCGAGCGTTGTTGCAGTTACTAGTTATCCTGAATCTAGTCTTGGAAAGATATCTGACCTCATAGTTAGGATAGGTGGCAGGGTATTGCCTAAAGATGATAGTAGGGACTATTTCACGAGGCAGATACTTGGTATACATGAGCCTCTCACTCCACTAGGGACACTGTTCGAGTTAAGCGCCATGGTTTACTTAGATGCACTAATAGCAGAGCTTGTCGAGCTTTTAGGGAAGAGTGAGGAGGATCTTGCGAGAAGGCATGCCTCTATCGAATGATCTCAATGGAATATTAGAAGAGGCCCGTAAATTAGTTAATCCATCCGATGATGAGAGGGAAGCCCTGAAAAAGGCTCTGAAATCAGCTATAAGGAGAGTAGAGTCAGCGGTAGAGGATATGGGATTAAACGCAGAGGTAATTCCAGTAGGATCTGCAGTAAGAGATACATGGTTGCCTGGAAACTATGAGCTAGATATATTCGTCCTTTTTCCAAAAGAAGCCGGAGATAAGCATGTTCTAGGTGAATTGATAAAGGAAATAGCGAAAAGGGCCTTTGGAACTTTCAGGCAGAATTATGCGGAACATCCTTATGCTATCGTTAGATTTGAAGGTTTTGACATCGATTTAGTCCCTGCTTATAAAATTAAGGCGGGAGAGAGAATAGTAAGCTCTGTGGATAGAACTCCTCTTCATACTTCATATGTACTATCTAAGCTCAGATCTCCAAGCGAGGTTCGTCTACTTAAGGCCTTTCTCAAATCTCTGAATGCCTATGGAGCTGAGGAGAAGGTAGGTGGGTTTAGTGGGTACTTATGTGAGCTATTGGTGATATATTACGGGAGCTTCCTCGATACCATAATGAATGCCTCTAAATGGAGGCCACCTGTGTATATAGATCCTGAGAGGCACCTATCTGAGGAATATGCTTTGTCCATGTTTCAAGATCCATTGATTGTGATAGATCCTGTGGATCCAAGGAGGAACGTAGCCGCAGCCCTTACGCTTACTCAATTTAATAGGTTTAGAGTGGCTGCTAGGGCTTTTCTCAATAAGCCAGACATAGAATTCTTCGAGAGAGGACTAAGGCATAGAGGAAGGAGAATAAAGGTGAGCGCAATTGAAGAGGAGCTTAGGAGAAGGGGTAGCCATTTAATTGCTGTTGAGCTCAGTGGTCTTAATGATCTAGGAAAGGAGCTCTTATGGTCTCAATCGAAGAAATTAGCTAGAGTTTTCAGAGATGAGCTGTCTATGTATGGATTTCAACCATTTTGGGTCTCTGGATGGACTGATGAGAGTTCAATCATAGTGGTAGCTAGTGAGTTACCCCACCTCAAGCTCCCGTATCTAGAGAGGAGAGTGGGCCCTCCTGTTGGGATGAAAGATGAGGAAAATTTCCTGAGGAAGTATGTATCGGAGGAAACATTCGGTGGTCCATTCATCGAGGGAGACAGATGGTACGTCTACAAGAGGAGGAGATACATCGAGGCGAGCATACTATTGAGCGACTTTCTAAGGAGCAATAGGATGCCATCTCCCCTCAGGGGTAGGGCCAACATTAAGATACTGTCTGAGAAAGAGATAGCCTCATTAGGTCAATGGGCATTGAATGCGATATGGGAAGAGTTACTTAAGGAAGAGTTTTTCGTTAAATATTTGGTGAAATGAGAGAAATTGAGCAGAGGGACCCAATTCTCCCTCTATCTCGAGCAATCTGTTATACTTAGCTACCCTCTCTCCTCTAGCCGGGGCTCCGGATTTTATCTGGCCCGAGTTCAAGCCTACTGATAGATCCGCTATGAAAGGATCCGTTGTTTCACCTGATCTATGACTTACCATGACTGAGTATCCATTTCTCTCAGCCATTCTAGCGGCCTCTATGGCCTCAGTAAGGGTTCCTATTTGGTTCACTTTCAATAAAAGTGCATTAGCTGCTCTCATTCCTATTCCCTTCTTTAGTAATCTGGGATTAGAAGCGAAGAAATCGTCTCCTACTATCTGTACCTTATTACCCATGACCTTGGTGAATTCGGAGAGCGAACCCCAGTCATCCTCTTGGAATGGATCTTCGATACTTACTATTGGATATTTAGATATAAGTTCCTTGTAGAATTCGATGAGTTCTTCGGGAGACATCTTCCTTCCATCTATTGCATATTTCTCCTCCTTGCTCATGTAAAATTCGTTAGCAGCACAGTCTATTGCTAAAAAAATCTTTCCTTCGTATCCTGATCTTTCTATAGCCTTTAAAAGCAATTCCAAGGCATCTTCCGTCTTACTGAGTGGAGGAGCGAAGCCTCCTTCATCTCCTACATTGACTGATGATCTACCGTAGTTTGAGATTAGAATATCCCTCAGATCCATATAGACTTGAACCCCAGCCAAAAGAGCTTCCTTAAATGAGCTGAAGTTAGAGGGAACTATCATAAATTCTTGGATGTTAAGCCTATTTCCTGCATGCATCCCCCCATTTATAACATTCATAAATGGGACTGGAAGCAGGCGCGCCTCTATCCCTCCTAGGTATTTGTAAAGAGGAAGCTCTAGCTGGTCAGAAGAGGCCTTAGCCACAGATACCGATGCTCCTAGGATGGCATTGGCACCTAACCTACTCTTATTCGGAGTTCCATCCAATTTCAAGAGGATACTGTCTATGAGGGCCTGATTTAGGGCTTCTCTTCCGATAAGCGCCGGTCTTATTATGTTATTGACGTTCCTTACCGCTTTAAGCACGCCCTTTCCATGAAGAAACCTGCCACCGTCTCTCAGCTCAACAGCTTCCTTTTCACTTTTAGATATTCCTGATGGAACGGAAAATTTCCCTCTTCCTCCTCCTTCTAGGATTGTGGTTACTTCTATAGTTGGATTACCGCGAGAGTCAAGGATCTGCCTAGCCCTAATATCCTTTATTCTGAATGACATAATATCTATTTGAGAATTCTTTTTCTTTAATAAAGGATCTTCTCCTAAGGTGGTACATTTGCAAGGACCTGAAGTGGAGACTGTTAAGGGAATCCTTGAAAAGCTCACAGAGGTTCCTAGGGTAACAGGAACCGAGCATAAGCTGTCTCCTATTTTAAGAGAACTTATGGAGCCTTATAGTGATGCATTTAAGGTTGATGTATGGGGAAACTCTGAGGCGATAGTTAACCCTGGAGGAAAACCTGTGGTAATGTTGGCAGCTCACATAGATCAGATAGGCCTTATAGTAAGAGAGATCACCGAAGAAGGATTCATTAAATTTCAGGCAGTAGGGTGGGATCCGAGAGTCTTGTATGGAATGAGAGTGAAGCTTTTAGCGGATAAGCCAATCAGGGGTATAATCAGCGTCCTTCCTCCCCATATATTTCGCGCATATAAAGAGCTGGCTGAGAAGAAATTCGAGGTTAGGGATTTAGCGATAGATATAGGAGTCGAAAGCAAAGAAGAGGCTGAAAAGCTTGGAATAAAGCCTGGGATATATGGTGTACCTGATTATAAGCCCTTATCCTTAAATGATAGCTACTTCACCTCCCCGGGCCTTGATGATGCTGCTGGCGTCACTGCCATACTACAAGCCATGAGGAAGATATGGGAAATCAGAGATAGAATAGATGCTGAAATACACTTCGTTGCTACTATACAGGAGGAGATAGGACTAAGGGGTGCTGAGATGGCGGCATATAGAATAAAGCCTGATATGGCCGTAGCAGTGGACGTTACTTTCGCTAAGCAACCTCTAATGCCCAATGAGTTCACACTGAAGACGGGTAAGGGTCCAGTGATAAGTAAGGGTCCGATATATCATTGGGAGGTTGTAGAGCTCCTAGAAAGAGCGGCAAAGGAAGGTGATATTCCATATCAAGTAGAACCTGACTTTAGAGGTTACGGAACTGATACTTGGGCGATCCAAGTTGCTAGAGGAGGAGTTAAGACGGGACTTGTTGGTTTGCCTCTGAGAAACATGCATAGCCCTGTTGAGGTCATAAACCTAAAAGATGTGGCGTGGGGAGGAAGTCTCCTAGCCAAGTTCATTGAGATCCTTTAATCAGTAATAGTCAGTAGAATCGAGCCTAATTACACCACTTCCTCCTTCTTAATAAGAGGGATCTCGAACATGGCTACAGGTACTGTTATCCCCAGTTTTACTAGTATGTTTGGATCTATTTCCCCTATAGTACCTCTTAGAGACTTGTTTATAGTTACAAGGGCGCATCTTCCATTTAGGAAAGGCTCCTCTTCATAGGGCTCTATATCCATCTGGGCTCCCAGGTTATTTAACAAAGCCTTTAGATGGGAATATATGTCCTCAAAGCCGACTGAATAGTCAGCAAAGGCAGCTGCCAATCTCCTTTCATCCCTCGCCCGGGTTTCATAGCTTTCATCCACTATTATAACATCGCCTATCTCGAATATCTTTTGAGGGTATCTTGCATGAGTATTAGCTGCTAGAAAATGGAGGAGTCCCGGTATTAGACTATCCCTCAGAACGCTATAATTCTCAGAGACCGGATTAGCTACTTGAACTACTGGCCTCTCCTTACGTCCTACTGATGAGAAGATTGCCTGCCTACTGGTCATTATGTAGTTCAGTACCTCTTGGTAACCCATACCGATCATCAATGTTCTGATTATTGCGGAGGCCTTTTCCCTAGGGTGCTTTTTACCTATGGTCATTATATTGGGAAGTTCGTATCCTAAGTTATTTAAGCCGTATGTTATGGCTACCTCCTCAGCTATATCTGCTGGATGAAGGAAGTCGGCCCTATATCCTGGAATATCTACCTCTACTCTATTACCAGAGATATGTGCATCGAGCCTTGCTTTGCTAAGTAAATGAGTTACATCTTTACCAGTCAATGGTAGCCCGACCATCTTCTCAATGAATTCTAATGACGCGGCCATTCTATACGGCTTATGCCTCGGGGTCTCTAGCTCCCTATCGGGATACCTTACCTCTAGTGTATTTATTTCCCCGCCTCTTTCAGCTAGAGCAGCCACTATTATTTCTAGCGCATAGGATATGGCCTTTAGATCTGTCCCTGTAACGTCTATGAATATATCTCTCTTACCTGGAGATAGCCTGGTTAGCTCAGAATTAATTATCGGAGGAAGGCTGAGAACTTCGTCCCGGGAATCTAGTATAAGAGGAACTAGGTTCTTAGGGTTCCTTATAATATGAGCATATTCCCTTCCCTTATCTGTCTGCTCTAGAACTTCCTCGGCTGTCATCTCAGTATATTCTCCGAGAGGGGTGAATACTACCTCCTCAGCAGGTCTGGCATCGTATTTGATGGGAGGAACCACTTTAGAAAAGTCATGGAGCCCTATAGCTACCCTCCTTCTTTTTCTCCCAAGGGTATCGTGTATCTTTTCTTGAGCTTCTATCAAGCCGATTAGGGACTCTTCCGTGGTTAAGTTGACTCCCTTAACTAGAGCAGCAACCACATAGGGCCTGACCTCCTTAACACTCTCAGAGACATTAACTTCAAAGGCCTTTCTCTGAAGAGGATAATTGGGGAGGCCTAGTTCCATTTCAGTTAGTCCCTTTATCATTCTAGCAATACCTTCTATGGTAACGAGATCCATCCTATCAGAAGTTACCTCGAATTCTATTTCTTCCTCGCTAAAAGATTCTAGATTTACCTTAGAGTAATCTAAAATAGACGTGAGTTCTTCTTGAGATATATCCATACCTAGGAGATTGTTAAACTCCCTCCTATTCGCACTTATTATGGGCATGATCTCACCATGTTAATGGAGCTTTTCTAAGGTATTCGAGATTTTGGGAATGCAGCTCCCTTATATCATCCAACTCGAGCCTTATCATAGCTAATCTCCCAATACCTATACCCCAAGCAAGAGCCTGAACTCTAGGATAATCATATCCCATAGGGATGAGCATTTCCGGCCTGAAAAGACCAGAACCAGCTATCTCTATCCACCCAAACTTTTCATGCTTCACATACGCTTCAACACTGGGCTCTGTGAAGGGAAAGTAAGCTGGCTTGAATCTGACTTCTTTGAATCCTAATTGCTTAGCGAACTCCGCTAGGAACCCCATGAGGTGCCTCACATTCATATTTTCAGATAAGACAACCCCTTCACATTGATGGAATTCTATCGCGTGAGTTTTATCCGGCGTTTCCGGCCTGAACACCTTATCTATGGCAAATATCTTACTTGGAATCTTTAATCCTCTAGCCAGAGTTCTAGCTGATGCTGCAGTCGTCTGGGATCTTAGAATAAGCCTTCTGGCTATATCAAAGCTCCATTTATATTCCCACCCCCTTGAACCAGTTTTCCATCCATTTTCATGGGTTAACTGTACCTTCTTAGCGAATTCTAGGTAACGAGAGAGATCTGCCTTAGTTGATGGAAAGGCGACTTGGTACGAGTCATGCACTTCCCTCGCTGGATGATCCTGAGCTTGAAATAAGGCATCAAAATTCCAGAATTCAGCTTCTACTATTGGGCTCTTGACCTCTACAAACCCCATACCTATGAGTATTTCCCTGACCTCTTCTAGAAAGTGGACATATGGATGGGGTTTACCCGGATACGTAACAGGAGGTTCAGCTTTGACATTATATGCTTTAAGCTTCTTCCTTCTCCATCCTCCTGTAAGTATTAAATCTCTAGTTAATTTACCTATCTCTTCAATTATTTTTATTTCACCTCTAGCGGCAGCTAGTCCTCTATCGGTTAGTATAAGTTCTATATCGGCTTCTTCGGATGTTTCAATAAGCCCTCTCCTCCTCAAATGCGAGATAGTCTTCTGATCTATTTCTTCTAATGAGACTTTCTCTTTTGCTATTTTATCAAGTATGTCCCTTTCAGGCAATTTATCACTTATCATGATAACCAATGTACCCTCCTCTGATTTCTTCAGCTCAATTAGTCCCTTCCTCCGGCCTTCCCCTATGGCAACATTTAGCTCATCCTGATTCATCTTCTCTTTAAGGGCTTCGAGTAGGATCTTCCCTCCCTCCTCCCTTAGGATAAGCAGCAACTTTTCCTCTGGAAGTCCTTCCCTTAAATGCCTCCATCCTCTCTCCGAGAGAGTAATGTATTTCCTCTTCTTCTCCCTAATATCGACTAATCCTTTTTCTTTAAGAAGAATAGACCAGGCTGAGACTTTGCTTTTGTCCAATCCTAAATCCTCTAAGCGGGCGATCCCCCCCTTAGCATAAAGCCTCTTTAGCAGCTCTATTTCTCCCTTAGAAAGGTAAACTTCCATTTCTTAACACCCCAATTGACCATAGAGAACAATCATAAGCATGACTAATCAACATTCCCTGCACGACTAGTTAGCTATGAACCTTGCATAGTATATGTTATCCCTATCCCTGATCACCCTCACCTTCAACATATCTCCTGGCTCTACGGGAGGAGCCTCTAATACAGTCAAGATCCTTCCTCTGGCTGAAGCTAAAATTTCACCTTTTTTGAAGCCAGGGGCCATTACCTTAGCCATCAAGATCTCACCTTTCCTGATAGGATTCCTAATAGGCCTGACTTTCCTAATACCGAAATCTTCAGGCTTTAGTATTAATTTTAGCCCGTATTCAGTCTCCCATTCCCTTAACTTTTTGTAAAAATCCTTCCATTTCATCGGTCTTATTCCTTTAGGCTTTCTGCCGCCTCTGTAGGCCTCATATTTTTGTATGCCTAGAGGGGGCCATCTTTTACCCGCCCCTATTCTCAAAGCGAATTCTATGAGTTCAGGTATGTCACCATCATTAATTCCAGGAACCCAGACTGGAGCTATTAGAAGATCTATTGAACTCTCTGCTATTAGCTTAGCGATCTTTAGAATGCGATTTAGCTTAAGCCAAGGAGATCCTGAGAGATATCTAGCCTTCTCTTCATTAAGGGAGTCTATACTTAGGTTTATTCTGTCCATTCCCGCTCTCTCCAGCCTCCTAATAAGATCGGGAGTTAGCATAGGACCATGTGTTTGAGATGAGATTATTTTAACTTCAGGTATCTCTCTTATTCTTTCTACAAGCTCCACTATATGAGGATAAGTAAATGGATCGCCTACTGTATCTATATGAGCCTCTATGTCATCTATTGATTTCTCTTCCACAAGAGCTGCGAACCACTCCATCAAGTATTCGAGATCTACTATATATTCTGACTGCCTCTTCCGAGATTTAGGGCCGGCATCCGTGGAGCAGAATATACATGAAAGGGCACATGTTGAGATAGGCCTAACCTGTACTAAATTAGTGCCCCTATCTATTAATCCGAAGGCAACCGATCCTATAAGAGGTATACCAGAGCTCCTCTCTATCCTAATGAGATTTCGAGGCATGCATTCTCTCCTTGAACTTCTTATATTTTTGCAAACTCACTACCTATGTGATGAGGATACTGGCCGCCTCCGATATACATGGAGCGGTAGCTATGTTAAAATATGTGCTAAGAAGAGAGCATGCTGATATTTTAGTACTAGCGGGAGATCTCTCTAATAACTCTTTACATGAAGCGAGAAATGTATTGCGGGTAGCAAAGAACTATGATCTAAATGTGGTGTTCGTACCTGGTAATATGGATCCTCCTGCCTTATTAGATATGGAATCCTTTGAAGGGGCCATAAACCTCCATGGTAAAGTGAAAAATATACTAGGGCTGAGCTTTGGAGGACTCGGTGGTGGAGGGATATCTCCATTTAACACCCCCATAGAATTCGATGAAAACACGTTCTGGCAGAAGCTAAGCAGCTTAAATGATATTGATGTATTAGTAAGTCACGCTCCCCCTTACAAAACGAGACTCGATATTGTAAGACCCGGAATGCATGTAGGCTCGAAATCCCTCTTGAAGTTCTTGGAAGAAAGGCAGCCCATCCTGTGCATATGTGGGCACATTCATGAAGCTTACGGGACAGATTTCATTAGGAGGACAGCATTGGTTAACCCTGGCCCCTTAATGTGGGGCAGGTATGCGGTCATAGAAATTCATGATAGGAGCGTAAGGCTCACGCTTAAGAATCTCAACTCATGAGATGTTTTTATTTTGCATCTATATATCTCCGAGATGGGAATGAATGTAAAGGAGCTTACCCTCTCGGCGATGGGAGGGGCCCTTTATGCAATAGTCGGGTATCTGAGCTGGCTGGGCCTTAATTTCTATGGCGTTAGATTCTGGCCTGCAGTAGTTGTACCCGCTGTTTTCGCATGTCTCTATGGAGGATGGGTTGGTGGATTATCTGCAGCCATAGGCATATTTATTTCGGATATGGCTACCCATGGGAATGCCCTTCTCAGCCTTACAGTGGGAGTTCCATCTAATTTTCTCGGTTTTTACGTTATAGGGATGCTGAGTGGCAAGGATAAGTACTCCGTTAGGAGATACATACCTGCATCTATCCTAGGCCTAATAATTGGGCACTTAATAATAGGCTTCGGTCTTTTAGCATGGAGCCAAGCGTTTCCACTCCCGTTCCAAAAGGAAGTGACGCCCCTATCCATATCTGCGGCCCTTACGATATCCTTTGTGACCTTTGCTTGGGAGTTACCTTTCGCTCTACTACTGGTTCCTCCTATAGTGTCTGCAGTAAGGAGATCATCACGAGGGTGAACCTAGATGTTTATAATTGGCTTAGATATGGGAGGGACTACTACTAAAGGAGTTCTAATCTCCGAATCTGGGATTGTTGGGAAGACTATAGTAGTCGCATCTGATCCCCTTGCTGCTGCTGCAGGTGCTATAGGGAAGCTTGTCTCTGAGCATGGAATAAGCATCGATAACATAGAGGCCATAGCCCTCACAGGCGGGAGGACTAAGCCCCTACCTAAGAGGATATTCGGTCTTCAAGTTAGAGAAGTCGATGAAATAGAAGCTGTAGGGAGGGGAGGGGCTTTCCTTGCTGGAATGAAGAGATGCGTTGTGGCTAGTGCTGGTACTGGGACAGCTATTGTGGAAGTCAGGATGGATGGTGGGAGATGTGAGGTGAGGCATCTTGGAGGTACTGGAGTCGGCGCGGGAACTCTCTTAGGACTAGGTAGACTCCTTCTAAGGAGGACATCGATCACTTCGCTGATGGAGATGGCTAAGAAAGGAGATCCTAGGAATGTAGATCTCACTGTTGGGGATATAGTTGGCGGGCCTGTGGGGAAGCTCGAACCTAGCGTCACAGCATCAAACTTTGGAAAGGTAGGAGACGATGTAAGGCCTGAAGATATAGCTGCAGGCCTTGTAAATATGGTAGGCCAAGTTATAGGGACAGTAGCCTTCTTTGCCGCCAGATCTGTTAATTTAGAGAACGAGATAGTGCTTGTAGGAGGTTTGATGATACATGATCTCGTAGTTAAAGCTGCTATGAAGCCATTGAATCTATTTGGCGGACATGCGATCGTCCCGGAGGATCCACAATTTGCTACGTCAATAGGCGCATCTCTTAAGGTCCTAGCTAGCTTTACATCACCATTGGGTGAGAGAAACGAGGAATAGGGAATACCCGGAATATCCCTTAGTGGGCGTTGGAGGAGTCCTAATAAAAGACAGTAAAATCCTCTTAGTTAAGAGGAAAAATGAGCCCGGAAAAGGACTATGGGCTATACCTGGCGGCCTTGTAGAGCCCGGGGAGACTTTAAAGGAAGCTGTAAGGCGAGAGATTAAGGAGGAGACTAACTTAGTAGTTGAAGTCTTGAGACCAATAAATACTGATGAGATAGTGGTGAGGGACGAGGAGGGAAGGATAAGATACCATTACGTTCTGGTGGACTTCCTATGTAAAGTGGTAGAAGGAAGACTTAGACCAGGAGATGATGCAAAGGAAGTTAGATGGATAGATATGAGAAAGGCTGAGAAGCTACAGCTAACTGATTCCACCAGAAAACTTCTCAATAGGATAACTGAGGGCTTTTTCCTAGTGGTGAGGAATAGGGATATAAAGAAAGTTCTAATGGGAGTTCCAAAGGGTCATGAACACATGAGGGTGGCCTTTGAACTGGTTGATGGCTCTACGATAGTTTTCCACGAAGCTACAATGGAGAACATCTCAAGAGGGATTGTGGAGATAGAAATGCATCCAACGAGGAGGGCGCTCTCTCTGATAGGTAAGGAATTGGATAAGAGGAAGGAGGGATACAGCAAATATCAGCTGATTGAGGAAGATAGAGATGAGAGCGAAATTGTGGAGGAACTGACAGAATTGCTGGGGATCGAGGGTAAGGAGAAATCATAAAATTTTTCACTAGAACGACTGCTTAGGGGATGAAGATGAGTTACTCCGGGGATGCATGACCGAAAGGCACCTCTCTGACCCTCGGTAGGTGAAATAGATGAGAAAAAGAGCTTTGGTTGTGGGAAGATTCCAACCTCTCCACTATGGGCATTTACACGTATTTAGATATGCTTTAGGTAGGGCTGATGAGCTTGTCATTGCCATAGGTAGCTCTCAATACTGCTGTGTCCCTAGGAATCCTCTTTCCATTGATGAAAGAATGGAAATGCTTGTTAGGGCCCTTAGGAGGGAGGGTTTCCCTTTAGGAGATATAATAATTTCATCTGTTCCAGACACAGAGGCTCCTGAGGAGGATTGGGGTGAATTAGTTATCGATAGAGTACCTCGCGTAGATATAGCGTTCAGCAACGACCCAGAGACGATCAGAGATCTAAGGAACGTTGGTCTTAGGGTGGAAAATATACCCTACCTCAAGAGGGATATCTATGAGGCTACTAGAATAAGGAAACTCATATTAGAAGGTAATTCTACGTGGAGAGAGCTTGTCCCACCTTCAGTTTTAGAATTTCTCCTCGAAATAGGTATAGAGGAAAGGATGAGAGGCATAGCTGAAAAATATAAGGAGGAGCTTGCTGCCAGTAAATGATCGTATGCTTCATTTATTCTCTGGCTACCACTCTTAAGTTATCCGATTTAACAGCGTCTATAATTCTCCTCCCAACAGGGCTGCTTCTCGCCAGCGTTATCTTGCCTTTTGAATCCGTCATGAACGTAGCTATCTCCCTCTCTCCAGAATAGAGGGTCACCTCTGTCTCAGCCATGTTGGGCCCTAGATCTAGGATTATAGTGTGCTTTCTCTTCCTTAGCCTATATCTAATAGGAGCTTCTTCAGTCGCTCCTTGGGCTCTTCCCTTGCTCTTTATAGGCATGACGACGACCTCTTCTCCAAATGTATATATCTCATATTCAACAGAGTCCGTTTCGAAGTCCTTCACTAGCACCACAGGCCTGGCTAAAGTTACATCCTTCATGCCCGCAGGCATTTTAATGGTTATCTTGAGGCTATAGACTTTCTCTACTCTACCATCTTTGATGAATATTACGGTATCCACTACGTGAGGGAGGACCCCCAGATCCACCCTCCCTATGAATCTCTGGATAGCCTCTATGGGAAATCCGCAGTGAACGACGCCCACCATACCTATTCCCGCTAGTCTCATATCAACAAAAATTTTGAAGTCTTGTGTCTTTCTCATTTCATCAAATATTACATAATCTGGCCTAACAAGTAACAATAGATCAGCTGTGTTCTCGAAGGAACCAGCAAGCCGACCATATTGGGTAACCTCGGGACCGACTTGTAGGTCTCTAGGAGACTCTAGAGTCTTCACTATCCTCCCTCTCTCCCTGTAAAACTCAGCTAATGCACTTGCAAACGTAGTTTTACCAGCTCCTGGAGGACCTGCTATCAGGATCCCTTCGGCTCTCTCTTTAAGTCTACTCTTCAGTCTATCACTAAGCTCGTAATCTTCTAAAGTTAACTTAACGAGGGGTCTCACCGCCGTTATCTCTATACCGTCTGAGAACGGTGGAAACGCTATCAATATCCTGATATCCTCAAGTTGTATGACGTAGGCATCTCCATACCTCACCTCTATGAAGGCATTTGGGTCTGTTTTAGCTCTCTCTAGTACTTCATATGCTATTGTTCTTATCTCATACTCCTCCATAGGCTTTTCAGAAAGCTTAACTAGCCTAAATTCTCCTGGTTTACCCTTCTTTGCCATAGGAGGAGCTCCTTCCTTAAGGTGTACACTCATGGTATTTTCCTCGAAGAGATCGAGGAGGCGGAACTTTCCATACTCAGGTCCTATGTAGATCGCATCTACTCCTCTAGCCCTCAAAGATAATGTTACTACCCTATCTCCAGTAACTACCTTGCCTCCTAGCCTCTCTGAGAGTTCTGCAAGGGCATCCAGTCCCTTATTCTTATGTTCTTCCAGCAGTATTCCCTTCAGGTACCCCTCCCTCTCTAAATCTCTCAGCCAGACTATTTCAGTTAACGCGCCTATTCCAAACCTATCCCCACTGGAAGCCATTTCTTCTATCTGAGACATTACCTCAGCAGGTACCACAAGAGTAGAACCTTTCATCAAGGAAAGAGCTGGTTCATAACGCAGAAGAGCTCTTAAGATGACGTCTTTACTAATTATTAGGGTTTCTTCGCTCATCCCTCTAGAGGGACGATGAAGGGTTATAAATTATTACTGAGCTACTACTTACGTGTTATACGTAAAGTTAGGAGGCTCTCTTATAACATATAAGAAAGAGGGTATGCTTTCCGTTAAAGAAGATGTCGTAAGGAGTATTTCAAGGGAACTGAGCCTTTCTCTGAGGGATAAAATATTCTTAGCACATGGAGCTGGATCCTTTGGGCACATCCCCGTGATGAAGTATAACCTTCAGGATGGCCTCAGAAAGGGATCTGAGCTAGGAGCTTCCGAGGTCATGGTCAGGGTTAGTGAGTTAAATTCGATCATAGCAAAGATACTGTTGGAAGAGCATGTTCCAGTGGCCCCATTTCCTGCTAGGTCTATCTTCATGAGGAGAGGAGGAAAGATCTCGTGTAATACCGCTTTCATAAAGCACCTAATTGATTATGACCTCATTCCCTTAACCCATGGAGACCTCATACCAGACGAAGAATCAGGTACCTATGTTCTCTCTGCCGATGAGATGCCCCTCTATTTAGTTCCTCTCGGGCTTAAGAAGGTCATCTTCCTAACTGATGTTCCCGGTGTTCTAGATGATGAAGGTAATCTAATAAAGGAGCTAAAGAGGGGTCACCTACCTGAGCTTAAGAAAGAGGGCTTTGATGTTACAGGGGCCATGGAGGGAAAATTATCTCACGCATTCAAACTGACATCCATGGGTGTAGAAGTTATAATAGCAGGCTACATTAATGACGGAGATCTGAAAAAGGCGATAGAAGGAGAATGGGGGACCAAGATAATATAAAATTTAAATTTAATTTATGAGGCAATTAGATGAACTCCTCTTCTAGGATACTCTTTGGAGCGACTAGAATGTAGTACTTCTCTTTACCCATTATTTCTTCTAGCGCTCTTCTCGCTAGAAGATCTGCTGGGTCCTTTAAGCCCGTTCTCTCTGCTACATCGGAGTAGCTAGAGAATGGCTTGGATCTTCTCTCTTCTAAAATCCTCATTAAGGTCTTCTTTCCAATACCAGGTAAAAGCTCCAATTGATGTAGTCTAGGGGTTATAGGGGTGCTCTCATTGAACAAATTAACGAAAAATTGTTCTCCTTCTTTTACTATCTTAAGGATCATCGGCTCTAGCATCATCTTAGCTGAAGGAGAGAGTTCCTCATAATCTAGGTATCTGAGGAACTTGCTCACCTCCTGCCTAGGTCCCTTTCCTACGTAAACCTTACTTGCAGGTGATACTGATGCATTGGGCTTGAGAACAAATTCCATCATTATGAAGTACCTATCGCCTATGAGTTGGACTCTCCTCCTAGCTTCATCTACATATAGGACATAAGCCCAGCTATCGTGAGGCTTCCTTCTACTTGGTACGTACTTCCACATTCTCAGCAACACCGTTGTTTATTACTATTCCTCAAGAGTCCTCAATAAGTTAAGCATTTCCTTATAATCTGAAGAACCTAAAAG